>NZ_JBHUGY010000055.1:0-97159 GCF_042682105.1 Mesorhizobium calcicola | reverse complement strand
CCCCCCCCCCGCCCCCCCCCCCCCCCCCCCCCCCCCCCCACCCCCCCCCCCCCCCCCCCCCCCCCCCCCCCCCCCCCCCCCCCCCCCCCCCCCCCCCCCCCCCACCCCCCCCCCCCCCCACCCCCCCCCGTCGGCCTTTGCAAGTGCGGCACGGACCAAGCTCAGGTGACCCTCGTGCAGGGCGCCCATGGTCGGCACAACGCGACCTTGAAAGCCTTGCCGGCGCCCACGCGGCGACGATGCTGCGCAGTTCGGCAACGATCCGGACAATCGGAATGCTCATGCAGCTTCTCCTCCATTGACAGGACGTGGCACGGTCGCCGAAGACGTGCTCGACCGCTGGAAGCGGCGCTCGCGCACCTCGCTCGCATACGTCGCGATTGCTGCCTCGGCGGTCCCGGCAAGCTCGGCATAGCGCTTGACGAAATTTCGGCCGGAAGGTTCCAAACAGGCCCAGCATGTCATCGACAAACCAGGATCTGCCCGTCACAAGCCGGCGACGCGCCGATGCCAATGGTGGGCTCTGCGGCCTGCACACGCTGGATTCCTGCCGCATCGAAAAAGCCTTCCGGCATTTCGGCCATGACATCACCGATGAGGACAATGTGCTCGAAGCCGGTCTCGGCTTTGCCGTGAAGACGGCCAAGGCCGACTTCATCGGTCGTGATGCGGTGCTGCGCAAGAAGGAAGCCGGCCTGTCGCGCCGGCTGGTGCAGTTCCGGCTGAAAGATTCGCAACCCCTGCTCTTCCACAACGAGGCGATCCTGCGTGACGGCAAGATCGTCGGCCCGATCACCTCGGGCAATTACGGCCATCATCTCTGCGGCGCCGTTGGGCTGGGCTATGTGCCGTGCCAGGGCGAGAGCGAGGCGGATGTGCTGGCCTCATCCTACGAAATCGAGATCGCCGGCGAGCGTTTCGCGGCGGAAGCGTCGCTTAAGCCGATGTACGATCCGAAGTCGGAGCGGACGAGGATGTAGCGTTCTTACCCTCCCCTTGTGGGGAGGGTCGGCTCGCAGTCGGAGCGAAGCGAGGATTGCGAGACGGGGTGGGGGTGCGCCCTACGAGGACCCCACCCCGCTTCGCAAAAGCCGCTTTGCGGCATTTGCTGCGCGACCCTCCCCACAAGGGGGAGGGTAAGCCCCTCAAAACCGCTCCAGCCTCCCTCGCACCTTCGCCAGAAACGCCGCCCGTGTCTGCGGCGTCGAGGCATCCATCAGGTAGTGCGCCAGGAAGAAGGTCCGGCAGCGCGTCGCGCACAGCGCCCGCATGCCGCGCAGCAGGGTCTTGCGTCCGGGCTGGCCGACGACGACGCTCCACCAGGTCGGCGCGCCGCAGGTGGTGATGACGCCGACCTTGGTCACATGCGTCATCAGCGACTTGATCCGCCCCTTGCCCGCCGGCAGCTTGAAGGCGACGTCCGTCGCCCACACCCGGTCGAGCCAGCCCTTCAGCATCGCCGGCAGCCCGTACCACCAGGTCGGATAGACGAACAGGATTGCTTCGGCCCAGTTGAGCAGCTCGAAATGCGGCTTCAGCGCCGGGTCCTGCGGCGCCTGGTCATTGTAGGAGCGCCGCTCGTCGCAGCCCATCACCGGATCGAATTTCTCGGCATAGAGGTCGAGCAGCCGCACCTCCCAGCCCCGTGCCTTCAGCACGTCGATGGCAGTATCCCGGATAGCGGCGCAAAAACTCTCCGGCACCGGATGGCAATAGACCACCAGCGCGCGCATCAGAAAGCGTCCATGCTGGCCGCGACCTTGGCCATGAATGCCTTGCGCGTCTCAATGGTCGACAGGTTCATCGCATAATGCGCGAGATAGGACACCGGCGCGCCCGGCTTTACGGTGGCGCGCAGCATGCGCTTGATCAGCTTGCGCGGCGGGTCGCCCATCAGCATGGCGCGGAACCGGCTGCCGCCATAGGTGGTGACCGCCGCGACCTTGACTATGTTGTGAAGCGACGGCTGCACCTTGCCATTGACCAGCTTGAACGACACGCCGGGCAGGAAGACGCGATCGAAGAAGCCCTTCAGGATCGCCGGAAAGCCGTAGTTCCAGACCGGATAGGAAAGCACCAGCGCATCGGCCCGCAACAGGCGCCCGACATAAGAAGCGACAGGATCGGCCGGGCCGCGCGCATTGTGGTAATCCAGCCGTTCCTGCCGCGTCATCCGCGGATCGAAATCCTCGGCGTAGAGGTCGCAGTCGTCGACCGTATGGCCCGCCGCCGTCAGCCGCTCGACGATCATCCGGTGCAGGCCGGCATTGAAGCTGGCCCCAACCGGATGGGCATGGAGGACGAGGACGTTCACAGGAAAACATCCCGAAGGTCAGCGCGCGGCACCCCCCTCTGCCCTGCCGGGCACCTCCCCCTCAAGGGGGGAGATTGGCCTTCACTTTCGTTTTCGCCAACCACCGACGGCGCGAGAGAGGCAAGACGCTGAAGCTGTCGATCTCCCCCCTTGAGAGGGAGATGGCCGGCAGGCCGGAGAGAGGTAAAGCGCCACACGCTTTTCATCGACTCACCCTGCCTTTTGCAGCCCCTTGAACAGGAATGTCCGGCCCGAACGGTAGTCGTAGCCCGGGTTTTCCCAGGCGATCATCTTGCCGGGGTTGAGCAGGCCTTGCGGGTCGGTCTCGCGCTTGAAGGCAAGCTGCACCGCGTCCGTCTGCTTCATGCCGCCCTCTTCCAGCGTGTAGCGGTGCGGGTTGAAGATCGGGCAGCCATTGTCCTCATGCAGGCGCACGATCTCGTCGAGCCGCGCCTCGGTGGTGAACTTGACCAGCGGCAGGCCAAAGCAGGTGATGTTGCCGTCCAGCCGCACGAATTCGAGATGCGAGAACACCTCGCCGGGAAACATCACGTCCATCTTCTCGACCAGCGCAAGCTGGTTGGGAAAGGGATAGAGCGATTGCAGATAGGTGATCGAGGGGTCGACGCGCAGCGCCCTGAGCGTCGTGTGGTTCCAGGCCAGCTCATAGGCCGGCGGCAGGCCCTTCTTCTCGTCCGGCGAGGCGATGGCGGCATTGAAGATCACCGCGCCACCGGCCCGGCGGGTGAAGGCAAGGAAGGCATCCAGCCCATGCTGCGCCACCATGACGACGCAGATGCTCCGCCCATCGCCGAGGAACTTCTGGTGTCGCTTGAAATAGAGCTGCGGCACGGGTGCCGCTATCGGCGTGATCAGCTTGGTCAGGATGCCGTCCTGGCACGCCAGCGCGTTGCCATAGCGGGCAGCATCCATGAAGGCGTCGAAGCCGACGATGACGTCGACCCAGTCATAGGCTGATGTCAGCGGCATCTCGACCTCGGTGATGATACCGTTGGTGCCATAGGCATGGGTCACCTTGTGCAGATCCTCGCCGGTGAGTTCGAGCGCTTTCGGCTCTGCCTCCATGGTCACCACGCGCAAGCGAAGCACATTGCCGAAATCGCGCAGGCCGCCGAAATTGATCGAACCGACGCCGCCCGAACCGCCGGCGATGAAACCGCCGATCGAGGCGGTGTTGTAGGTGGAGGGCGACAGCCGCAGCTCCTGCCCGGAATGCGCCCGCGTTGCCTTGTCGATGTCGGCCAGAACCGCACCCGGTCCGGTCACCACACGGCCCGGCGCGATCGACTTGATCTCGTTCATCTCTGCAAGGTTGAGCACCACGCCGCCGGAGAGCGGCATCGCCTGACCGTAATTGCCGGTGCCGCTGCCGCGCGGTGTGACCGGCACGCCATGCCGATGGCAGGCGGCAAGCACGCGGATCAGTTCGGCCTCATCCTTCGGTGTCACGATCAAGTCGCCGGTGACATGGTCGAGCTGCTGCTTCAGCACCGGGCTGTACCAGTAGAAGTCGCGGCTCTTCTGCTGGACGATGGCCGGATTGTCGTCGAGCTTCAGCCCTTCGAGATCGCGCTTGAGCGCCGAAACGTCCATCATTCCACCATCAGTTCGTCGAGTTCGGCATAGTCGGGCAATTGCCGGTCGATCGCGCGCCCGGCGCGCACGACGATGCGATCCGATTCGGGCCGCGACAGCAATTCCGTCCAGCTCCGGCCCTTGAACACGATGAAGTCGGCATCGCCGCCGGCGGCAAGCGTGCCGAAACCCTCAAGCCGCATGACTCCAGCCGGTGTCGCGGTGACCGCTTGCGGCCAGTCGGCGACCGGATGATCGAAATGCAGGATGCGCGTCGCCATGCGGTAGACCTCAAGCATGTCGAGATCGCCATAGGCATAGAACGGGTCGCGCGTGTTGTCGGAAGCAACCGCGACCGGAATGCCGCGTGCCTTCATCTCGTGCAGCAGCGTCACGCCGCGCCAGCGCGGCGTGGTGTGGTCAGCGCGCCGGTCCTGCAGATAGAGATTGCACATCGGCAGCGACACGATGGCGAGCCCGGCTTTCGCCACCTTGTCCAGCGTGTCCAGCACATTGAGGTCCGGCTGGCGCGCCAGCGAGCAGCAGTGGCCGACGAGGATGTTGCCCTCGAAACCGTTCCACAGTGCCGCCTCGGCGATCTTCTTCAGTGAGATCGCGGCGACGTCGTCGGTCTCGTCGGCATGGAAATCGAGGTCCAGGCCATGCTTGATCGCCTGCGCGAAGACGTGATCGAGCAGCTCTTCCAGGTCGGGCACCATATAGGTGACGACACCGAGAACACCCTTGGCCGCGGCAACCCGTTTTGCCAGCCTGTCGAACCACTTCCTGTCGCGCACGCCTTCAATGCCGATCAGGCAGGCGCCCTGCAGTTCGATGCGGCCACGCCATGTCTCGCGCATCGTCTCGAATACCGGCCAGGAGATTTCCTCTTGCGGCGCGACGCTGTCGAGATGGGTGCGCAGCGCCCTGGTGCCATGCGCGTAGGCTGAGCGCAGCGAGAAATCCATGCGCCGCGCCACGTCCTCGGCGCTCCAGCGCGCGGCGCGGTCGGCGCCGGTGGCATTCAGCGCGCCCATGAAGGTGCCGTCGGGATTGGGCTTTCGCGGCCAGATATGACCCTTGTCGATATGGGTGTGGCAGTCGACGAAACACGGCAGGACGATGCGGCCGCCGAGGTCGACGGCGTCCGCCGGTGCTGCTTTACGGCCATGTGCGGCAATGCCTGCGATTTTCCCGTCAGCGACGGCGATGTCGGCAAGTGCAAAGCCGTCGCTATCGAAGGTGGCGACAAGCCCAGGCGTCAGGGACGCGTGAAGCCGGGCGTTGGTGAGGCGGTATGAACCTGTGTTCGGTACCAAGAAACTAACGCTCCTGCTTCAGCGCGCTTTCGTGCCAGCGCCTTAGGATGAGATGCGAAATCAGCGACAGCACGAGGAAGATCAGGATGCCGGTGAGCGAGATCAGGAACAGCGCCGCGAACAGCCGCGGTGCGTTGAGCCGGTAGCCGGCCTCGATGATGCGTGAGGCGAGCCCGGACGACTGGCCGGTGGCGCCGGCGACGAACTCGGCCACCACGGCGCCGATCAGCGACAGGCCGCCGGCGATCTTCAACCCGCCGAGGAAATACGGCATCGCCGCCGGCAGTCTGAGATACCGCAACTGCTGCCAGCGCGTCGCGCCATTGAGCTTGAACATGTCGCGCAGATTGCGATCGACCGAGTTGAGGCCGAGCGTGGTGTTGGACAGGATCGGAAAGAAGGCGACGATCCAGGCGCAGAGCAGAAGCTTGGTCGTCTGGTTGTCGACATAGATGTTGATCAGCGGAAAGATCGCCACGATCGGCGTTACCTGCAGCACGATGGCGAACGGGAAGAAGGACATCTCGACCCACTTCGATTGCGCGAACAGCACCGCCAGACCGACGCCGCCGATGACGGCCAAAGCCAGGCTGAGGAAGGTGATGCGCAAGGTGACCAGCAGCGCGGAGAACAGCAGGCCGGCATCGCTGTAGAGCGTCCACAGCACCACGCCGGGACGCGGCAGGATGTATTGCGGGATCGCGTTCCACACGCAGACGCGATCCCACAGCCAGATCGCCAGGATCATGATCGCCAGCGGCAACACCCAGCGGCCGATCCGCTCGAGCCGCTCCTGGCGCACGCGGCGCGCTTCCTCGGGGTCGAGTTTGAGCACGCCCTCGTCAATGACCGTCATGATGCGCGCCCGCTGTTGAATTGATGGCCTTGACCAGCACATCGGAGGCCTGCCGGCAGAGTGCCGCATAGTCGGGCGAGGTGCGGAAAACCTCGTCGCGCGGATAGAGCGCCGCGATCGCGAGTTCGTCGAACACCCTGCCCGGCCGCGCCGCCATGACGACGACGCGGTTGGAGAGAAACACGCTTTCAAAGACGCTGTGGGTGACGAAGACGACGGTGAAGCGCTCGTCCTGCCACAGTTCCAGAAGATCGTTGTTGAGCTTGAAACGCGTGATCTCGTCGAGCGCGGCGAACGGCTCGTCCATCAACAGCACGCGCGGTTTCGTCACCATGGCCCGCCCGATCGAGACACGCATCTTCATGCCGCCGGACAGTTCGCGCGGCACCGCGTCCTCGAAGCCGGTCAGGTGCACCCGCGCCAGCATTTCCGTCACTGCCGGTGCCGCCTTGGCGCGGGAAACGCCTTTCAGCCTGAGCGGTAGCCAGACATTGTCGAAGACGCTGGCCCAGGGGAGCAGCGTCGGCTCCTGGAAGACGAAGCCGATGTTGGAGCGGTCAAGCGAGCCGCCGCCACGCCAGTCGATCACGCCGGAGGTCGGCGTCGACAACCCCGCGATCAGCCGCAGCGCTGTCGACTTGCCGCAACCGGACGGTCCGAGCAGGCTGAGGAAATCGCCTTCCCGGATCGTCAGATCGACATCGCTGAGCGCCGTCACGCCGTTGGAAAAAACCTTGCCGACGCCACGCAGCGCCAGCAATGTCGGAGCGACATCCGACGTGCTCGCCGGCGCTTGCGCCACATTCTGCTGCATCATGCCGGAACGGCCTACTTCTTCAGCTCGAGCCCGACGCCCTTGTTGACGAAGGTCAGCGTGTAGGCCTTCTTGATGTCGATGCCTTCAGGCGTGACCTTGGCCTTGACCATCTTGTCGTAGAAGCTCTTGATCCGTTCGTCGGTCATGGTGCCGATGCCGAGTTTCTCGGTGTCGCCTGAATCGGCAAGGCCGAACTTCTTCATCTGCTCGATCGAGAAGGCGATCTGCTCGTCGCTCATGTCGGGATTGTCTTTCTTGATCAGCTCGTTGGCGGCCTTGTTGTCGCCGTAGAGATATTTGTACCAGCCCTTGGCCGAGCCATCGACGAAGCACTGGACCACCTCCGGCTTCTTGTCGATCGTGTCCTGCATCACCTCGATCGTCGTCGAGTAGGTGTCCCAGCCATAGTCGGCAAGCAGGAACTGGTTCGGCACGAAGCCGCCTTCCTTCTTGACCGCGAACGGCTCGGAGGTGACGTAACCCTGCTGGATGGACTTCTTGTTGGCGAGGAAGGGAGCGGTGTTGTAGGTGTAGGGCGCGCGCTTGGCGGCGTCGAAGCCGAGCTCGATGACCATCCACTGGAAGAAGGTCTGCACGCCCTCGTCGCCCAATATGTACTGCTCGGCGTTCTTCAGGTCTTCCCATTTGTCGAGCCCCTCGCCGGGGTGGGACATGATGACCTGCGGGTCCTTCTGGAAATCCGCCGCCACCACGCGCATCGGAATGCCTTGCTGGACGGCATCGAAAGCCGACAGCAGATTGCCGCCCATGTAGAAATCGATCTTGCCGGCAAGCAGCATCGGCCGGCCGCTGACCTGCGGACCGCCCTGCATGATGGTGACGTCGAGGCCGCAGGCGGCGTAGGTGCCGTCAGCCACCGCCTGATAGTAGCCGCCATGCTCCGGCTCGGCCAACCAGTTGGTGCCGAAGGTGACTTTTTCATTCGCCGCGGCACCCAGCGTGCTGGCCGCAAGCAGGGCCACCACCGCCGCCGAGATCTTCTGTTTTCCGTACATCGACACCACCCTTTGTTTGCTCCGGCGCGCCATGCGCCAGGCTCGACACCAAAGATTCGAGAAGCAAGACACATGCCACCGGCGTCTTGCGCCGGGACCGCCGCCTGCACCACAGCCATCTGCGAAAGCCGGACGGGTCGTGCTGCACCGGAGGCATCGTGCCTATTTTTTGAACGCCTGTCCACAATCGCCCCTGCGACATGCACCGCCATCTTGAAGGTACAGTGCATCCGGTCCTAGGCTGCCGACAAATCGGAGATTGCCATGTTCAAGTTCCTCACCCCGAAGTCGATCAAGCCGCCCTTTGCGCGCTACAGCCATGGCGTCGAGGTGCCGCCCGGCAGGCGGCTGGTGCTGTGCTCGGGTCAGGTCGCCATCACGGCGGACGACCAGATACCGGAAGAGGCCGGCGCGCAGGCCGAGCTCTGCTTCAGCAACATCGCGGCAGTGCTCGGCGAGGCCGGGCTGGGTCTGCAGGACATCGTCCGCATCAACGCCTATGTCACCGACCGCGCACATTTGCGGCCCTATATGGATGTCCGCGACCGGCTGTTTTCCAGCCCGGCGCCGGCCTCGACGCTGATGATCGTCTCCGGTTTCGCCCGGCCGGAGTTCAAGATCGAGGTCGAGGCCATCGCGGCTGGGTGATCGACAGGCCGCGCTTGCCGCGCTAGGTCTGGTCCGTTCATCGAAGAGGCATGACATGACTGTTGCGAAGAAGCGCGTGTGGTGGGGCGACTACCGCACAACCGAATATGCCTCGATCGATCCGGAGGCGACGATCGCCGTGCTGCCGGTTGCGGCGATCGAGCAGCATGGTCCGCATCTGCCGGTTTCGACCGACACCTCGATCATGAACGGCATGCTCGACACGGTGATTGCCCGTCTGCCTGCCGATCTCGACATCCGCATCCTGCCGGTGCAGGCGGTGGGCAAGTCGAACGAGCATCTTCACGCACCGGGCACCCTCACCCTGCCGGCGCCAACCTTGATCGAGGCCTGGACCGGACTTGGCCTGTCGATCGCGCGGGCCGGCGTGCGCAAGCTGGTCGTCGTCAATTCGCATGGCGGCAATGAGGAGATCATGGGCATCGTCACCCGCGAATTGCGCGTGCGCGAAAACATGCTGGCGGTGAAGACCAGTTGGCAGCGCTTCGGCCGCCCGGCCGGCATGTACACCGAGCTCGAGGACCGCCACGGCATCCATGGCGGCGATGTCGAGACGTCGCTGATGCTGCATTTCCGGCCGGATCTCGTCGACATGGGCAAGGTCGACAATTTCGTTTCCAATGTCGCGAAGGCCGAAAAGGAATTTTCGCTGCTGCGCCACACCGGCACCCACGCCTTCGCCTGGATCGCCAGAGACCTCAACCCGAACGGCGTGGTCGGCGACGCCAGCATTGCGACAGCGGAGAAAGGCCGGCTGACGTCAGAACATCAGGCCGATGGTTTCATCGACCTGCTGCGCGACGTGCGCAAGGCAAAGCTCGCCGACTGGCTGAGATAGCCGCTTTTAGCCGTCGATCTTCAGCGTGAAGGGCGTGCCTTCAAAGGCGTCGGCGCCGCGCCCGATCGCCTCGATCGCCTCGATCATGCGGCCGTTGCGGTCGAGCAATTTGTCGGCCACGGCAATCAGCCGCGGGTTGGGCGTCGCTGAGGGCGACAGCGCCCGCAGCGTCCGCGCCAGTTCGGCCTCGTCGCGTTTCGGCGCCAGCGCGGCGGCGATGATATAGGCCGAAGCTGTCGAGCGGCTGATGCCGGCATAGCAGTGCACGACCATCGGCTTTGCGCGGTCCCATCGGCGTGCGAAATCGAGCAGGTTGCGGACATGCTCCTCGCCCGGCATGGTCATGCCGTCCTGCGCCACCGCAATATCGTGCATGACCAGATGCAGATGGTTTTCCCGGGCGATCGAGGCCGGTCGCACCACCTCGGTTCCGGCGGCGAGCAGCGACAGCATGCGGTCGGCGCCGGTCCTTGCCACCGTTTCCTCGACCTTTGCCAGCGAGCAGACATGGATCATTGTTTCGAGCCCTTCGATTGATCCTCGCGCCGCGACGCCCATTCGGCAAGAGCGGATTCGAGCCGCTGCCATTCCACCTCGCTCCCCGGCAGGCCGGCGCGCAAGACATCCGGTCGGTCGGTGAAATGGCGAAGCAGGATGCCGCGCTCGCCAAGTGCGGAAAACAGATCGGCGGCATCGGGCAAGCTGATATAGCGGAACAATGTGGTTCCGCCGACGACGGAAACGCCGAAGCGGCCGAACAGCCTATCCAGCCGCGCCGCTGCCTCCGCCAGCGATGCGCGCATCGCGTCCTGCCAGTCGATATCGGCAAGCGCGCGGATGCCGTATTCCAGCGCCGGGCCGGCGACGGCCCATGGTCCGAATTGCGTGTCCAGCCGGTCGACTGTTGCTGCGTCGGAAAGCGCGAACCCAAGCCGCAGCCCGGCCAGGCCAAAGAACTTGCCGAACGAGCGCAGCACGACGATGCCACCCTGACCAACATCGCCGGCGAGGCTGTGCTGACGCGGGCCGACATCCATGAACGCCTCGTCGACGACCAGCAGCCCGCCTTTGGCGCGCATCCCTGCGGCCAGTGCCAGCAGCCTGTCGCGCTCGATGATGCGCCCATCCGGATTGTTCGGATTGACGACGATGGCAAGGTCGGCGTCGGCCAGGGCTTCGAAATCGCCGACCTCCGTCACATCGTGTCCGGCGATCGTCGCTGCCCGCGCATGCTCGGCATAGGTCGGCCCCAGCACCAGCGCCTTGCCGGGCGTGATCAGCGATGCAACGCGCGGCAACAGGATCTGTGTGCCGGGTGCCGCCGCCACATGGGCTGGCGAAGGCGCGCCATAGGTGCTGGCCGCGACCTCGACCAGCTCGCGGGCGCGCCCGACTTCCGGCAGCCGCGACAGGGTGGTGGCGGGCAGGTCGAAAAGCGGGTAGGAGTGCGGATTGATACCGGTCGAGAGGTCGACGAAAGGTCGCGAAGCATTGGGGAAAAGCGCCCTCGCCCGGCCGAGACTTCCACCATGATCCACCGCCGCCGCTTCAAGAAGCTTCATGTCAGTCCTGATCGCTTTCCTGTCACTGGCCGTCGAATTCGCCCTCGGCTACCCGGACTGGCTGTTTCGCGCTATCGGCCATCCGGTGACGTGGTTCGGCAGGCTGATATCCTTTCTCGACCGCCGACTCAACCGCGCCACTGATCCCGACGCGCTGCGTCGCAAGCGTGGCGTCCAGGCGCTGCTGGTCATCGTGCTGGTGCCTGCGGCGATCGGGCTCGGCGTGCAGGTCCTGCTCTGGTTCGTGCCCCTGGGGCTGATCATTACCGTCCTTCTGGCGACATCGCTTCTGTCGCAGAAGAGCCTCTACGAGCATGTCGAGGCCGTGGCCGACGCCCTCGACACCGGAGGTCTCGCTCTTGGCCGTGTCGCCGTCTCGCGAATCGTCGGCCGCGATCCCGAAACGCTGGACAGGGCCGGTGTCTGCCGCGCGGCGATTGAGAGCCTGGCCGAGAATTTTTCCGACGGCATTGTCGCCCCCGCCTTCTGGACCGGCGTCGGCGGATTGGCCGGCGGCGCCGCCTACAAGGCCGCCAACACCGCCGATTCGATGATCGGCCACCGCACCCCGCGCCACGAAGCCTTCGGCTGGGCAGCGGCGCGCTTCGACGATTGGATCAACCTGCCCGCATCGCGGCTGACGGCACTGCTGATCGTGTCGGCTGCATTCCTCGTCAAAGGCGTGGATGCGAAAAATGCCTGGCACGCGGTGTGGCGCGACGCGAAAAAGCATCGCTCGCCCAATGCTGGCTGGCCGGAAGCGGCGATGGCCGGCGCGCTCGGCCTGGCGCTCGCCGGCCCGCGCAGCTATGGCGGCGTACTGATCGACGATGTCTTCATGGGCGAAGGAGGCCGCCGCGAAGCCGACAGCGTCGATATCAGGCAGGCGTTGAAACTCTATCGTGTCGCCGACTATCTGCTGATCGCGCTGTTCGGAGTGATCTCGGTGATCGTCATTGTGGCGTGATCTCACCCTCCCCCATGTGGGGAGGGTAAGAACGTTCAGAATTCTATGCCTTGCTGTGCCTTCACGCCCGCCGAGAAATGGTGCTTGGTCACGCCCATCTCTGTGACGAGGTCGGCCGCCTCGACCAGCGCCGGCTTGGCGTTGCGGCCGGTGACGACGACATGCAGGCCCTCGCGCCGCGCCTTCAGCGCCGCAACCACCTTGTCGAGATCGAGATAGTCGTAGCGCAGCGCGATGTTCAGTTCGTCCAGCACCAGCAGGCTGATCGACGGATCGGCCATCAGCTCGAGCACCTTGGTCCATGCGGCTTCGGCGGCGGCGATGTCGCGCTTCAGATCCTGGGTCTCCCAGGTGAACCCCTCGCCCATCGCGTGCCAGACGACGCGGTCGCCAAAGGCAGCGAACGCATCCTTCTCGCCGGTATGCCATTTGCCCTTGATGAACTGGACGACGCCGACACGTTTGTCGTAGCCGAGCATTCTGAGCGCCAGACCAAAGGCGGCGGTGGTCTTGCCCTTGCCCGGGCCGGTGTTGACGATGAGCAGCCCCTTCTCGACTGTCTTGCTCGCCACCTCGGCATCCTGCACCGCCTTGCGCTTGGCCATCTTGGCACGGTGGCGTTCTTCATCCCGGTCGTCGATGGTGTTGTCGTCGATCCCAGTCATCTCATTTCACCTTGAGCGGCAGCCCCGCCACCATCAGCAACACCGTATCGGCGACGGCGGCGACCTGCTGGTTGAGCCGGCCGGCGGCATCGCGAAAGCGGCGCGCCAATGCGTTGTCCGGCACGATGCCCTGGCCGACTTCATTGGACACGACGAACCAGGGCCCGCGCGGCCGTGATAGCACGCCCGCCAGCCGGCGGCATTCAAGCTCGAGCTCGTGTTCGGCCAGCATATGATTGGTCAGCCACAGTGTCAGGCAGTCGACGAGCACCGGCTGGTTGTCGGGCAAGGCCTCAAGCGCGCCGGCGAGATCAAGCGGTGCGTCGATGGTCGCCCAGCCTTCACCGCGCCGCGAGCGGTGCAACGCGATGCGCTCACGCATCTCGTCATCATAGGCTTGCGCCGTGGCGAAATAGGTCCATGGCGGCGGCAAGGCCGTCGCCAGGGCTTCGGCATGCGCGCTCTTGCCGGAGCGCGCACCGCCGATGATGAAGGTCAGCTTGCTTCGATCAGGCAAAGCTGTCGCGCAGGCTGGTCGCGGTGCCGGTGAAGCGGCCGCGCACCACGCCGACGACCGCTCCGAGCACCAGCCAGAACACCAGATTGGTCACCGTCACCGCCACCACGAACTGATGGTGCAGGCCTTCCGGGATCGGCGTCTCGAAACTGTCGGGCTGCGGTGCGCCGACGATATGCGGCGCCACGATCAGCAGGACCGCAAGGATCGCAAGCGGCAGCGACTTGCGGAACGCGATCAGGCCGAGACCCGCCGCGGTCGCCGCCACGGTTGCCCACCACCAGATCTGGCGCTGCGTGAGATCGGCCGCCGGCATGGCCGGCAATTCCGGTGGCAGGCCGAGGCCAGGCGCCAGCGTGAAGACGGCAAAGCCGGCCAGGCCCCAAAACACGCCCTGGCGCCAATTGCCGATGCCGCCGGCGAATTCCGAAACCGCGACCAGGACAAGCGCGAAACCGATGCCGGTGACGATGTTGGCAACCACGCTCAAGGCGAAACGCTCGAAACCGTCAGCCGGCGCCCAGCCTTCGTCTTCCGCTGCCGGAACGGCTGCTTGCGCCGGCGCCGGGGCGGCTGAGCTCATGACGTTCCCCGCCGGAGCGGCTGTGGTCATGGCATTGGTATCCGTTGCGGCCGGAGCGGCATGGTCATGGTGATGGCCGCCGCCGGCCTGTTCGTAGACTTCCGCCTTGAGGATCAAAGGCACGGTTGCAAAGGCCTGCATGCAGGCGAGAACGACGCCGGCCACGAGCCCTGCGATCGCCGCGATGAACACGACGTTGCGAAACAGGTTCATGATGTCAAATCCTCGTCAGTGGCAGGGAAATGCCATCGAATGGCGATAGTCGTGAGCCGCATTGTGGACCGCATCGATATGCGAGAAGCCGACAAAGCCGACGACGAAGATGCCGAGCAGCGCGACGAGTGCAAGCTGCATGAAGCGCGACTGCGAGGAGACGGAGGCGCCGAGGGAGACGGAAGCGGTAGTCATGTCTTGTCCTTTCGCCCTCCACCCGAGGGCATCGAAGTCAGTTTCCTGTCGCCGGCAGGTCTCCTGGCTCGCGGATCAGCGCCCTTCCCCACCTTCCCGAAGAAAAAACCTTCAGTGGCATATGGAGAGGACTACCGCACACAGTTGCGGGGGCAGCCACGGCATTGGGCAAGACGTTCGCCCGCACCGCATTCCCTCTTGGCTCCAAAACGGAACCGACGACAGCGCGACTATAAGGAAAATCGCCGTGCGCGGCAAACCAAATTCCGCCGACAACCAGCGCGATTGCGCCATGCGGATAAATCGGTTCTCCGGCACGACAATTGACAATTCCCGTGGTCGGGTGTCGGCTGGCGTCGTCACAGGAAGCCAGCCATGCAGCCCATCGCCGGCGAGCGCGATCGCTATAACGGCCTGACCCGGGCCGAATCGACGCTGCCGTCCTCCGCCTATTGGGACATCGAAACCTATCAGCGCGACCTCGACGCCATCTGGTACAGAAGCTGGCTGCTCGTCTGCCGCGAGGCCGATCTTGCGCAGCCGCTTTCTTTCCGCACCTTCCGCATCGGCACGCAGGAAATCGTCGTGCTGCGCGACGAGACCGGTGAACTGCGCGCCTTCCATAACACCTGCCGCCATCGCGGTTCGCAGCTTTGCCAGGAAAGTGAGGGCCGGCTGAAGGCACGGCTGATCACTTGCCCGTATCATGCCTGGTCCTACTCGCTGCGTGGCGAGCTTGTGCGCGTTCCGTCGAAAGCGCTGCCGGACGGCTTCGACAAGGCGGATCACCCGCTTTATCGCGTAGCGCTGTCGGTGTGGCGCGGCTTTGTCTTCGTCAATCTGCAAGAGGACGCCGCCGGCTCGGCGGAAACATCCTTCGATCCGGCGTCAGGTGGTCTCGCCAACTGGCCGCTGGAAACGCTGGTGACCGGCCACGTGCTGCGCAAGGTGATGAACTGCAACTGGAAGATCTTCTGGGAAAACTTCAACGAATGCCTGCATTGTCCGGGCGTCCACAAGGACCTGTCGCGGCTGGTGCCGATCTATGGCCGCGGCCTGATGGGTCGCCATGACGATCCGGAATGGTCCCGCCACGCCGACAATGACGCGCCGGAATTTTCCGGCGGCCTGCGCGCCGGCGCGCAGACATGGTCACGCGACGGCCAGGCGCACGGGGGGCCGGTCTTTGGCGGCCTGACACCTGCCGAGCGCGCCGCCGGCCAGACCTACGCCACCAACCTGCCCTCGATGTTCGTCGTCGGCCATGTCGACTATGTCAGAACCGTGCGGCTGGTGCCGCTCGGCCCCGAGCAGACCGAGCTTGTCGCCGAATGGTTGTTTGCCCCCGAGGCGCTCGATGCAACCGATATCGACAACATCGTCGCCTTCGGCAAACAGGTGCTGGAGGAGGATGCCGCAGTCTGCGAGGTCAACCAGAAAGGCCTGCGCTCGATGCGCCACGTGGCCGGTGTGCTGATGCCCGAGGAATACGACCTGTTCCGCTTCCACAACTGGGTCCGTGAACGGCACGCGGCAGTTTCGCCCAAGCCCTGAAGGTCACAGCGACTTCGGCAGATACCGCCAGGTCACGAAGCCGCAAACCGCCGCCAGCAGGCCGAGCGTGACGAACACCGACCCCAGCCCGAAAAACGCCAGCACCACCGAATAGACCAGCGGCGGCGTCAGCTCGGAAAAGTCGAGATAGGTGCGGTACACCGCCGCCATCTGCGACCTTTCATAGGAGCGCACCGAGCGCATGAAGGCGGTCGAGCCCAGGGCGTCCAGCGCAATGGTGAAGAAGGCGCCGCAGAGCAGCAAGCCACCGGTCAGCAGCGGCACGGTTTCGCCGACCGCACCCGCCGCCAAAAGCATGGCCGACATGGCGAAATAGGCAAATGTCATGGTTCGCCGGCCACCAAAGCGCTTGCCCGCCTTGCCCCAGAAGATGGCCATGAACAGCAGCGCGTTGCCGGCCGACACCAAAAGGCCGCCGGCCAGCTTGCCCTCGCCGGTGATCACCATGAACAGCGGCCCATAGACAAAGAATGTCGTCCAGAAACAGGAACGGCCGAAGGCGATCAGCCAGGCCAGCCGCAACCTGGGCTGGGCGATAAAGCGCCCGACATTGGCGAGCGGATTGGCCGGACGCGCCTTGCCCGGGCGGATCGACGGGTTGTCGCCCAGCCGGTAGGTCCAGAACAGCGCCAGCAGGGCAACCGCGAACACCGCCACCGCGCCATGCGCGGCATAGATGCCAAAGCGTGTGTAGAGAAAAATGCCGAGCGTCGGCCCGCCGGTCCAGGCGAACATCGACCACGCCATGCGCAGCGATTCGGCCTGCATGAAGTCGGTCTTGCGGATGTGGTCCATGATGTAGAGGTTGAGCGTTATCGACAGCGCGCTGGCGCCCATGACGCGGCACAGCATGCCGGCCAGTTGTCCGGCGAGCGTATGGGTGACGAAGAACAGCGAGCCGATGGCCAGCAGGCAGGCGCCCGCCGTGTAGACCCAGCGCCGGGCAAAGCGGCGGATCAGCATCGGCATGAACAGCGTCACCGACAGGCCGAGCATCGCCACGACAGTGTAGAGGATCGAGACGATCTGCTCGTTGTGGAGGATCTCGTAGGCCTGGATCGGGATGACGCTCGACACCGTGGCGCGGGCGAAGGATTCGACCGCATAGAGCGAAGCGAAGGTGCGCGCGTCGGCCGGCCGCAGGGCCGGTAGCCAGATCGGATGGCGCACATGGGTGGACATCGCTTCCCCAAAGCAGAATCACCAGTCAAATCTGCCGTGGTGATTGCTTGGCCGGTAACAGGAAACCGACGCCTACCCGGCAAAAAGCGAAGTCGGCCAAAGGCTTTCCGGCACTGGCCTAAAGCGGCGCCTGATCCAGCGTCCGCAGCACGGCCCATCCCGAAGCTGCCGGTCTTCTTTTGTCCGGGGCAACCGTGATAATCGTCTTGCGGGGCTGAATCAGAATGCGAGACCATGAGCATCCACACGCCGACCGCATCCGTTCAGGATCAATCGAAGCGCATCGTCGCCATCGACATCGTGCGCGGCATCGCGCTCATCGCCATGGCGAGCTACCATTTCACCTGGGACCTGGAATTTTTCGGCTACACCGATCCCGGCCTCACCGCCTTCGGCTGGTGGAAAATCTACGCGCGCTGCATCGCATCGACCTTCCTGTTCCTTGTCGGCGTCAGCCTGTACCTCGCCCATTGCCGAAAAATCCGCTGGAATGGCTTCTGGAAGCGTTTCGCCATGGTCGCCGGAGCAGCGATCGCCATTTCAGTCGTCACCCGCGTCGCCACGCCTGACGGCTTCATCTTCTTCGGCATATTGCACGAGATCGCGCTGGCCAGCCTGCTCGGCCTCGCCTTCCTGCGACTGCCGGCGCTGCTGACATTGCTTGTCGCAGCGCTGGTCATCGCGGCGCCCATCTATCTGCGCTTCGAGGCCTTCGACCATCCGTGGCTGTGGTGGGTCGGCCTGTCGGCGGTCAATCCGCGCTCCAATGATTATGTGCCGCTGTTTCCGTGGTTCGGCGCTGTGCTTCTCGGCATCGGCGTCACAAAGCTTGGCGCGGCCGCGGGTGTTTTGACGTGGCTGGCGAACCTCAAGCCCGGTCGCTGGGCCAACCCGCTGGTCTTCATCGGCCGCCACAGCCTGGCCTTCTACCTGATCCACCAGCCGCTGCTGATCGGCAGTGTGTGGCTGTTATCGCAAGTCATGCCGGCCAAGGTCGAAACCCCGCAGGTGAACTTCCTGAAAACCTGCCAGCTGTCCTGCGAGCAGTCGCGCGACACCGAATTCTGTTCGAGCTACTGTGTCTGCATGCTCGATACACTCGAGAGCGAGGCCACGCTTGATCGGCTCTACAACAACGACCAGACTGCGGAATGGAGGGCGCATCTGGGCGATCTCGCCGGCATGTGCACCGCCAAGATCGACGACAAGATGACGGAGGGAGGGACACAATGACTGACAGCCAGCCCAAACCGGGGCTCATACCGTGGCCACCGGTGATCTACGTCGCAGCCATCGCCATCAGCATCGGGCTTGGCCTCATCTATCCCCTGCCCTGGATAGGCGACCTTCTGGGCGACCTGCTTTTCGCCGCCGGCTGGGTGGCTCTGTTCGGCGTCGCGGCACTCTGGTTCACCGCGATCCGCACCATGATCCGGGCCAAGACCACGCTCAACCCCAATGCGGTGCCCGATCACCTGGTCACCACGGGCCCCTTCGGCATCACCCGCAATCCGATGTATCTGGCTAACACGCTGCTGTTGATCGGCGTCGCCTTTGTCTCGGGGATCGCATGGTTCCTGCCGCTGGCGTTCATCGCGGCCTTCGCCACGCAGAAGGTCGCCATCGAGGGCGAGGAAAAGGTGCTAGCGGCGAAGTTCGGCAAGAAATACCGGGACTACGCGAAAAGAGTGCGTCGCTGGATTTGAGCCGCGCTATGTATTGACGCCGAGTTCCACCAGCCGCTCCACACAAGATTCCTCGGCCTGGTCGAGTTCGGCCAGCGTCTCCTCGAGGTCGCGGCGCTTCTGCCGGAGGTCCTCGCGCTTTTCCTCGATGCGCTTGATCATCAGTTTGAGTTGGCCGACCTCGCCGGGCGGCTCCTTGTACATCTGGATGATTTCGCGGATCTCGTTGATCGAGAAGCCGAGTCTCTTACCGCGCATGATCTGGCGGATGAGGTGGCGGTCGGAGGGGCGAAACAGCCGCGTGCGGCCACGCCGCACCGGCTGCACCAACCCTTCATCCTCATAGAAGCGCAGCGTCCGCGTCGACACGTCGAATTCGCGGGTCAGCTCGGTGATCGAATAATATTCCCGCATTGTCACTCCCACACGCCGGAATCCCGGGCGATCGCCCTGCGGCGTCGCCCTTCCGTCCCGAACCAAACCCATTGCCATGCCGGAATCGACATGACGCCCCGCGCGCAAGCCTCGCACGGCGTTTACGTAAAAGTCAATTGAGGGCGCACCTTCAGGGCACCCCGAACCACCACGTCGCAATGCCGAGAAAGGCAAAGAAGCCGACGACATCGGTGACCGTGGTGACGAAGACCGCCGAAGCGACCGCCGGATCGATCTTGAAACGGTCGAGCAGCAGCGGGATCAGGATGCCGGCCAGGGCGGCCGCGAACATGTTGATGATCATCGCCGCCGCGATGATGCCGCCCAAATTGCTGTCGTGGAACCAGGTCGCGGCGACAATGCCGATCAGGATGGCAAAGACGATGCCGTTGATGAAGCCGACACCCATCTCGCGGCGAATGATGCGGCCGGCATTGTAGATGTCGATATCCTTCGTCGCCAGCGCCCGCACGGTGACGGTCATGGTCTGCGAGCCGGCATTGCCACCCATGCCGGCCACGATCGGCATCAGCACCGCCAGCGCGACGATATGCTCGATCGTGCGGTCGAACAGGCCGATCACCGACGCCGCCAGGAATGCGGTCAAAAGGTTGACCAGCAGCCAGGGAACGCGCGAGCGCGAGGTCGAAAAGATGCTGTCGGAAAGCTCTTCGTCGCCGACGCCGCCCATGCGCAGGAGATCTTCTTCCGCTTCCTGCTGGATGACGTCGACGACGTCGTCGATGGTCAGCACGCCGACCAGCCGCTCGTTCTCGTCGACGACGGCCGCGGAAAGCAAGTCATACTGCTCGAATTCCCGCGCCGCCTCTTCCTGGTCCATGGTGGCGGGAATGGCGTGCCGCGTCTCGTGCATGACCTCCTCGACCTTGACCGCCCGCCTGGTGCGCAGGATCTGGTCGAGGTCGATGGCGCCGAGCAGCTTGAAGGTCGGATCGATGACGAAAATCTGGCTGAAGCGCTCAGGCAGGTTCTTGTCCTCGCGCATGTAGTCGATGGTCTGGCCGATCGTCCAGAACGGCGGCACCGCGACGAACTCGGTCTGCATGCGGCGGCCGGCCGTCTCTTCCGGATAGTCGAGCGAGCGGCGCAGCCTGATCCGCTCGGTGAACGGCAGTTGCGACAGGATCTCGTCCTGATCTTCCTTTTCGAGGTCTTCGAGAATGTAGACCGCGTCGTCGGAATCAAGCTCCTGCACCGCCTGCGCGATCTGCGCATTGGGCAGGTGATCGACGATCTCCATGCGGATCGCCTCGTCGACCTCGGTCAGCGCGGAGAAGTCGAAATCGGCGCCCAACAATTCGACCAGCGCGCGGCGCTGTTCGGGATGCAGCGCCTCGAGCAGGTCGCCGAGTTCCGACTGGTGCAGGTGGTCGACTTCGTGCTTGAGCGTGAGCGTGTCGCGGTCGGCGATCGCCGCGCCGATCTGGGCAAGGAAGGTCGAAAGGACAGCGCCGTCCTCGCCATAGATATCGGCGTGGGCGTCTTCGGCGGCCCTGGCGCCGGTCGTCCGTTCGTCCTGGCCTTCCACCAGCGCCTCCCGCCATCGCAATCCCGGTAAAGGTGCGTCTCAGGTCTAGAGCATCGGACGCAAAAGTGGAAACCGCTTTTGGGGAAATCCGATGTTCAATCCAGAGATAGCGCGGCAGCACGATTCGATGTGCGAACCTGTCGCTCTAACGCACGGAATATCAAACGAAATGCGCGCTCTCCCGCCAGGTTGACTTTGCCGGAAGGCGGACATCGCCGAGCCCCGGGCTGACATGCCGATCCCGTCAAAACCACAGGATACCGGTTCAGGTGGCGCGACAGCGCATGTCGCTGGGGAAAGAGCACCCTTGTGCGGTTGCGGCGATTGTCATGGCACAGGTCCGGATATCAGCCGGATCCGCCCATGTCCGCAACCAGTCCAGAACGGAAGCCCTTGAACGCAAGGTCGGCGAGAACGAACGAGGCACCATCAGGACAGCAACGCGTTCGCGTCGTTGTCGCCGAGCGCAATCCGCTTGTCATATCGGCACTGCGCGAAATGCTCGAATGCGACGGACGTTTCGAATTGCTGAGCGCCGTGCAGAGCGGCAAACAACTCCTGGAACTGGCGGCGAAGACCAAGTTCGATGTCGCTGTCATCGGCTGGAGGCTCGCCGACATGGACGGCGCGGATGTCCTGGCCGAAGTCCAGGGCCGCAAGCTCGATGTGCGCGTCACGGTGTTTTCCAACGACCATGACATCGGCATCCTGAAGCAGTGCGTGCGGCTTGGCGCGCAAGGCTACTGCTTCCAGTTCGACGACCCGCATATCATCTTCGAGACGATCCTGGCGGTCGCGCACGGCCGCATCTGCATCCCCTACATCGACATCAACAAGGTCAACGACACGCCCTTGGCGCAGCTCACGGTTCGCGAGCGCGAGCTGCTGGCGGTGCTTTCCGACGGCTGGACCAACCTTCAGATCGCGACGCGCACGGGAATTTCCGAGAATACGGTGAAATACCACCTCAAGAATCTCTATGACAAGCTTGACGTGCGCAATCGGGCGATGGCCGTCGCCCTCTATTCGAGCGAGAAGCGTCGCAGTCCCAAACAGCCTTTCGGGTAGGACGGCCGGGTAGGCCGAGCGGGTAGGCCAAGTGGGTAGGCGAGCCCCACCCGCGCGCGGCGAGAACTTACCCACCAAGGTGTTGTTGCCCCTCGCCTTCCAAACGACACTCCCTCCACAAATCTCTAACCTCGGAGGAGTTCGCGCATGGCTGGGTTCACCCACCTTTTTATTCCAGGACCCACCAACATTCCGGAGCAGGTCCGGCAAGCGATGAACCTCCCGATGGAGGACATGCGCGCCGGATCCTTCCCAGATTTCACGCTGCCGCTGTTCGCGGACATCAAAAAAGTCTTCAAGAACGAAACCGGCCGCGTCTTCATCTACCCGTCGTCGGGCACCGGCGCCTGGGAGGCGGCCATGACCAATGTGCTCAGCCCCGGCGATCGCGTGCTGATGTCACGCTTCGGCCAGTTCTCGCATCTGTGGGTCGACATGGCCGAGCGCCTCGGCTTCGAGGTCGACGTGATCGACTGCGAGTGGGGAACCGGCGTGCCGCTCGACCTCTACGCGGAAAGACTGAAGGCGGACAAGGCACACCGCATCAAGGCTGTCTTCTGCACGCAGAACGAGACCGCGACCGGCGTCACCAGCGACGTTGCCGGCTGTCGCGCCGTGCTCGACGCCGCCGATCACCCTGCCCTCCTCTTTGTCGACGGCGTGTCGTCGATCGGCTCGATCGACTTCCGGCAGGAAGAATGGGGGGTCGACTGCGCCGTCAGCGGCTCGCAGAAAGGCTTCATGCTGCCGGCCGGCCTCGGCTTCCTCTCGGTCAGCAAGAAGGCGCTCGTCGCTTCCAGGGTCGCGACCCACCGGCGCTGCTTCTTCTCGTTCGAGGACATGATCCGCGCCAACGACTCCGGTTATTTCCCCTATACGCCGGCGACGCAGTTGCTGCGCGGCCTGCGCGCCTCGCTCGATCTGATCGCCGAGGAAGGGCTGGACAACGTCTTCGTCCGTCACCACCGCCTCGCCGAAGGCGTGCGCAAGGCGGTCGACGCCTGGGGCCTGAAGCTTTGCGCGAAGGCGCCGAAATGGCACTCCGACACCGTCAGCGCCATCCTGGTGCCGGAAGGCATCGACAGTGCCGACGTCGTCAAGCGCGCCTACCAGACCTACCGGACCTCGCTCGGAGGCGGTCTCAACAAGGTGCTCGGCAAGGTCTTCCGCATCGGCCATCTCGGCTGGCTGAACGAGGTCATGGTGCTCGCCTCGCTGTCGGCGGCGGAAATGGCGCTGCTCGATTGCGGCGTCCGGCTGGCGCCGGGCTCGGGCGTCGGCGCCGCCATCCAGCACTTCTGTGCCTCGGCCGAGGTGCCTGTCGCAGAAGCGGCGTGAGAGGAACGCGACCATGAGCCACACGATCAACCACCTGAAGAAACTCCGGCTGCAGCGCAGCGAACTGGCGGTTCCCGGCTCCAGTCCCGAGATGATCGAAAAGGCGGCCAACAGCGCCGCCGACTTTGTCTTCCTCGATATCGAGGACGCGGTGGCGCCGCCGGACAAGGAACGCGCCCGCAAGAACATCATCCAGGCGCTCAACGACATCGACTGGCGCGCCAGGGGCAAGACCGTTTCGGTGCGCATCAACGGCCTCGACACGCACTACATGTACCGCGACGTGGTCGACGTGATGGAACAGGCCGGCGACCGGCTGGACACCATCCTGGTGCCGAAAGTCGGCGTTCCGGCCGACCTCTATATGGTCGAGGCCCTGGTCAACCAGATCGAGATGGCGAAAGGCTACAAGACCCGCGTCGGCCTCGAAGCCCTCATCGAGACGGCGCTCGGCATGGCCAATGTCGAGGCGATCGCCGCCACGCCCGGCCGCCTGGAGGCGATGCATTTCGGCGTCGCCGACTATGCCGCCTCGAACAAGGCGCGCACCGTCAACATCGGCGGCCTCAATCCCGACTATCCGGGCGACCAGTGGCATTTCGCCCTGTCGAGGATGACGGTCGCCTGCAGGGCCTACGGCCTGCGCGCCATCGACGGGCCGTTCGGCGATTTCTCGGACCCCGAGGGCTACACGGCGGCGGCAAGGCGCGCCGCGGCCCTTGGCATCGAAGGCAAATGGGCGATCCACCCCTCGCAGATCGCGCTTGCCAACAGCGTGTTCTCGCCGCCGGAAAAGGAAGTCGTCCGCGCCAGGCGCATCCTGGAAGTACTCAAGGAAGCGGAGGCGCTCGGCAAGGGCGCGGCGGCACTCGACGGCAAAATGATCGACGCGGCGTCGGAACGCATGGCGCGCAATGTGCTGGTGGTCAACGAGGCCATCGAGCGCGCCGGCCAGGCACTCGCCACGCACTGAAGGTTTTTGGGAGGACAAGATGGACATTCACGAATACCAGGCCAAGGAACTGCTTGCCCGCCACGGGATTCATGTCCCGCGCGGCGGCCTGGCCTACAGCCCCGAGCAGGCAACCTATCGGGCGCGCGAGATCGGCGGCGGCAAATGGGTTCTCAAGGCGCAGGTTCATTCCGGTGCCCGCGGCAAGGCCGGCGGCATCAAGCTCTGCGCCAATGACGAGGAGATCTCCAACGCGGCCGAGGCAATGCTCGGCCGCAAGCTGGTGACCCAGCAGACCGGCCCGCGCGGCAAGCTGATATCGCGGCTCTATCTCGAGGAGGCCGTCGACATCGCGCAGGAGCTCTATGTCGGCTTCGTTCTCGACCGCAAGGAGGAGCGCGTCATGATCGTGGCGTCGGCCGCCGGCGGCATGGAGATCGAGGATATCGTCGAGAGGGCGCCAGATTCCATCATCCGGACCACGGTCGATCCGGGCGTCGGCATGCAGCGCTTCCAGGCGCGCGAAATCGCTTTCGGGCTCGGCCTGGATCAAAACCTGATCGGCAAGGCGACCGAAACCATCTTCAGCTGCTACCAGGTGTTCCGCGACTACGACGCCTCGATGCTGGAGATCAATCCGCTGGTAGTGACCCGCGACGGCAACCTCGTCGCGCTCGACGCCAAGATGTCGTTCGACGAGAACGCGTTGTTCCGGCGGCCGGAAATCTCCGAGCTGCGCGACAAGAGCCAGGAAGACCCGCGCGAGACCTTCGCCAGCGACCGCGGCCTCTCCTATGTCGGCCTCGACGGCAATATCGGCTGCATCATCAACGGCGCCGGCCTCGCCATGGCGACGATGGACATGATCAAGATCGCTGGCGGCGAGCCGGCGAACTTCCTCGACATCGGCGGTGGCGCCTCGCCCGAGCGGGTCGCCAAATCTTTCCGCGCCGTGCTTGGCGACAAGAATGTCGAGACCATCCTGGTCAACATCTTCGCCGGCATCAACCGTTGCGACTGGGTCGCCGAGGGCGTCGTCAAGGCAATCCGCGAAGTCGGTGTCAACGTGCCCCTGGTGGTGCGGCTTGCCGGCACCAAGGTCGAGGAGGGACGCCGCATCCTGGCCGATTCCGGCGAGGCGGTGATCGTCGCCGAAACGCTGGCGGAAGCCGCCGAAAAAGCCGTCGCCGCATGGCGCTCGGCCGCCAAGAAAAAAGCAAACTGAGGGGGTCGAAAAAATGGCAATCCTGCTCACCCGCAACACGCGGGTCATCGTCCAGGGCTTCACCGGCAAGATCGGCAGTTTCCATGCCGAGGACATGAAGCGCTATGGCACCAAGCTCGTCGGCGGCGTGACGCCCGGCAAGGGCGGGCAGACGCATCTCGGCCTGCCGATCTTCAACACCGTCAAGGGCGCCGTTCGCGAAACCCGCGCCGAGGCCAGCATCGTCTTCGTACCGCCGCCTTTCGCCGCCGACTCGATCATGGAAGCGGCTGACGCCGGCATAAAACTATGCGTCTGCATCACCGACGGCATTCCCTCGCAGGACATGATGCAGGTGAAGCGCTACATGCTTCGCTACCGTTTCGAGGACCGCATGCGGCTGATCGGGCCGAACTGCGCCGGCGTGATCACGCCCGGGCAGGCCCTGATGGGCATCATGCCGGGCAACATCTATCTCCCCGGCCGCATCGGCATCGTCGGGCGCTCGGGCACGCTCGGCTACGAGGCGGCCTCGCAGATGAAGGCACTTGGCATCGGCGTCTCGACCAGCGTCGGCATCGGCGGCGATCCGATCAACGGCTCGTCCTTCAAGGACATGCTGAAGCTGTTCGAACAGGACGACGAAACCGACGCCGTGGTGATGATCGGCGAGATTGGCGGACCGCAGGAGGCGGAAGCCGCGATCTGGGCTCGTGACAACATGCGCAAGCCGCTGATCGCCTACATTGCCGGGCTTTCCGCGCCGAAAGGCCGGCGCATGGGCCATGCCGGCGCCATCATCTCGGCCTTCGGCGAGTCGGCGCAGGAAAAGGTTGAAATCCTCAAAGAGGCCGGCGTCGTCATCGTGCCGACGCCATCGTCCTTCGGCGAGGTCGTGGCCGATACCCTGGCGCGGATGAAGAAGGCGGCGTGATGGCCGACCGAGCGAAGGGCGCATAGCGCAAAATGTGAAGTCTGTTTCGGGTTGGCGGATGCATCGCGGCCCATCGATCGGCAGGAAATTCGATGAAACCGCGTTTGATTGTCACCCGGAGATGGCCGGCCCCCGTTGAAGCGATCCTCGCCGAACGCTTCGACACGACGCTCAACGCCAGCGATACGCCGTTGAGCCCTGCCGCGATGACATCGGCATTCGCGCATTTTGACGCGATCCTGGCAACGGTCAGCGACCGCTTGCCTGGTGCGGTGTTTCCCGAGAGCGCCACCCGCACCCGGATCATCGCCAATTTCGGCGTCGGCTTCAGCCATATCGATGTCGCGGCGGCCCGCGACCGCGACATCGTGGTGACCAACACCCCAGGCGTGCTGACCGATTGCACCGCCGACCTCGCCCTCAGCTTGCTGCTGGCTGTCGCGCGCCGGACCGGTGAGGGCGAGCGGCAGCTGCGGGCCGGAGAGTGGCGGGGCTGGTCGCCAACCCATATGGCCGGCGCGAAGGTGTCGGGCAAAACCTTGGGTATTGTCGGCATGGGGCGCATCGGCAAGGCGACAGCCAGGCGCGCGCATTTCGGCTTCGGTATGAAGATCGTGTTCTTCAATCGGTCGCCGGTCGATGATGAAGAGACGCGCGCCATGGGCGCGGTGCAGACGCCAACTTTGGATGATGTGCTCGCAGCATCCGATTTCGTGTCGCTGCACTGTCCGGGCGGCGCGGAAAACCACCATCTCATCAACGCTCGAAGCTTGCGGTTGATGAAAGGCGACGCGTTCCTGATCAACACGGCACGCGGCGACGTCGTCGACCAGGATGCCCTGATCGGGGCGCTGCAAAGGCGCGAGATCGCGGGAGCGGGTCTCGACGTCTTTGCCGACGAGCCGGCCGTTCCAGAGGCGCTGAAGCGGTTGGAGAACGTAGTGCTGTTGCCGCATCTCGGGAGTGCGACCGAGGAAACGCGGGTGGCAATGGGCATGAAGGTGGTGGAGAACCTGACCGCCTTCTTCGAGGGTCGCCCGGTCCCCGACCGGGTCGCCTGACAGCAGGCGCCGCCTCGCTTCAGGGCGCGGCTACAGCGGCGATCGATGCGGACGAGTCAGCAAAGCGGTTGGAACAGAGCAGACGCATCAACTTTCGTGAGGACGAGCGCAGCCTTTTGTTGCGCTTGCTGCTTCAGGTCGCAAGCGCGCGTGAGCCCGAGATCGCCGCCGTTCTGGCCGGACGCAGGTCGCTTGTCTCCCTCGCCGCGGAGCAGCGCATCCCGGCGCTTCAGGCGAGCGGCGTATGGTTCCAGTTGCTGGCGATAGCAGACGAGTTGCTTGCCATGCGGGCGCGCCGCGAACTCGAACAAGGCGCGGGTGTCGATGAAGTGCCCGGGTCCTTCGCCAGCGTGATCGCGCAGATGGCAGCAAACGGCCACTCCGCGCAGGAAGTCCAAGCGACGCTCGATGAGCTTTGCGTCGGCCCGACCATGACCGCGCACCCGACGGAGGCCAAACGCGTCACGGTGCTGGAGATCCACCGTCGTATCTATCGCAAGCTGACCGAGCTCGACCAGCCGCGCTGGGCGCCACGCGAACGCTCTCTGTTGGTCGCCGATCTGGAAAGCGAGATCGAGCTTCTGTGGATGACGGGCGAGCTGCGGCTTGAGCGTCCGACGGTCGAACGCGAAATCGCCTGGGGTCTGCATTTCTTTCGCGAAGTCATCTTCGAGGCAACGCCGCAGCTCTATGGCAAGCTTCAGGGCGCCTTCGAGCGTCACTATCCGGGAGAGCCGATCAGAATTCCCCCATTCATGCGCTATGCCTCGTGGATCGGCGGCGACCGCGATGGCAATCCAAATGTGACCGCCGCGGTCACCGCCCATGCCATGGCCGAATACCGCAATACCGCCATAGGCT
Organism: Mesorhizobium calcicola; assembly: GCF_042682105.1. Taxonomy (NCBI): domain Bacteria; kingdom Pseudomonadati; phylum Pseudomonadota; class Alphaproteobacteria; order Hyphomicrobiales; family Phyllobacteriaceae; genus Mesorhizobium; species Mesorhizobium calcicola. The sequence goes on along the minus strand of NZ_JBHUGY010000055.1, from coordinate 69,188 downwards.
GGTATCTGACGCAGGTGCAGCGGCTGGTGACGGTGCTCAGCGCCAGCTCTAACGTCATCGACCTGCCGGCCACCTTCAAGCCGGTGCTGCAAACAGCGCTTGATAAAAGCGGACTGGCGCACGAGATCGCGGCCCGCAACCCTGACGAACCGCTTCGCCAGTTCGCTTCGGCCCTGTTTGCCCGGCTGGAGGCCACGCGAGACGGCGGTACGGCGGCGTATCTCTCGGCAGAGGCGTTTTGTGCTGATCTGAACGGGCTGTCTTCCGTTCTCGAAGCGATCGGCGGGCGCTCGGTAGCCAGGCGTTTCATCCAGCCTCTGGTTTGGCAAGTCGGAAGCTTCGGCTTCCGCACGGTCTCGCTCGACATCCGGCAGAACTCCACGGTCGTCAACCGGGTGCTGGCCCAGCTGTTTGCGCTGGCAAATCCGGCCGATCCGGTCGCAGCCGGCACGCCGCAATGGTCGGCGCGCATTCGCGCAGCCGTCAGCCAGGGCGAGCGGCTGGAGATCGACGCAGGCCGGCTGTCGCCTGAAGCAGGTGAACTGCTTTCGACATTCTCCGTCATCCGCGAGCACATCGCCAGCTCGGATGCCGACGCTGTCGGCTCTTTCGTTCTCAGCATGACCCGCTCGGCCGACGATCTCCTCGCGGTCTATCTGCTGGCGCAATATTGCGGACTTTCAACCGCGCCCGGTGGCGGCGGCACAATCAGGCTGCGGATCGTGCCACTGTTCGAGACCATCGCCGATCTACAGGCCGCACCGGGCATCCTGAATGGATTGCTCGGCGTTTCGCTGGTGAGGCGGACGGTGCGAGATTTCGGCGCGCGCCAGGAAATCATGCTCGGTTATTCAGATTCCAACAAGGACGGCGGTTTCCTGGCTTCCAATTGGGAACTGGCAAAAGCGCAGAAGCGCCTCGCTGCCGTCGGGCGCAAGCACAACGTCAGGATCAGTTTCTTTCACGGTCGCGGCGGCTCAGTCAGCCGTGGCGGCGCGCCGACCGGCCGGGCGATCGCGGCACAACCGGAAGGCACCGTCGCCAGAACCATGCGGGTCACGGAGCAGGGCGAGGTCGTATCGTCGAAATTCGCCAATCGCGGCACCGGCCTCAACCAGCTCGAGGTTCTCGCCGCTGGCGTGCTGGCCCACGGTGTCGGATCGCCCGGTGATGTCGAGCCGAAGGAAACGCCGGAGTTCGACGAAGCGCTGGAAGCACTGGCAGGCATGTCGCAGGCATCCTACGCCAGGTTGATGGCCGAGCCCGGTTTCCTCCATTATTTCAACCAGGCGAGCCCGGTCGCGGAGCTGGCGCTCCTGAAAATGGGGTCAAGGCCGGAGCGCCGTTTCGGCGCCAGCGGCATTGCTGACCTGCGCGCCATTCCATGGGTGTTCGCCTGGAGCCAAAACCGTCATCTGCTGACCGGCTGGTATGGCATCGGCAGCGCGCTTAGCTCTTTCGTCGCCGTGCGCGGCGAGGCCGGGCGCGAACTTCTGGCTCGCATGTTCGAGCACTCGCGCTTCTTCCGCTTGATCGTCGACGAGGCCGAGAAGACGCTTTACCAGTCCGACATGGAAATCGCGGGGCTCTACGCCCGCCTGGTGTCCGACAGCGATGCGGCTCGACGAATCTACGCCCGCATCGCCGCCGAATACGAGTTGACGCGACGCCTGATTGGTGACCTCACGGGAGGCGATCTTTCCGCGCGCTTTCCGATGTTCAAGCGGCGTTTCGACAATCTGCGGCGACAGATGGATGACATTCACCGACTGCAGGTCGATCTGCTGCGTGAAGTTCGGGCAAATACCGGCGCGGCGGATCAAAAGCGGGCGACCGACGCCCTGCTTGTATCGATCAATTGTATCTCGGCTGGCCTTGGCTGGACGGGATAGGCCCGGCTTTTGCCGAGCGCCCTACAAGTCGGCGCAGGAGAGGTCGAGATCCTGAAAGAGGCTGGCGAAAGCGAAGCTGCGGCGTGGTCTGAATGACGCGCCGCTGCCGTTTTACCCCCTGGGAAGCCCCGTGGCCGCGATGGTGTCATCGCTTGCCGTCAGAGCTCGCCAGAAGCAATCTGTCAGGGAAATTTTGGTGCGGTCGAGAAGACTCGAACTTCCACGGGTTGCCCCACAGCGACCTCAACGCTGCGCGTCTACCAATTCCGCCACGACCGCACGTGGTAGGAGCCGGAACCGACCGGCTCGCGGCGTGTAGCAAATCGTTTCCGGCGAAACAAGTGCGCGGCGAGCAATAATCGCCAGCGATTGGCATAATGCTCCACGGGGTTGGGATGCAGGGCCGGAACTGGACGTTTCGGCCCGATATTGCCATATGGAAGGCGAATGCATGTCGCCCAAAAGTGCAAGTCGGTTTGGGATCACGACGTACATCAACGAAAAAACGAAAAGCCATGCCAGAACGCAGCCAGATCGCCACGTCGTTCCTGCCGCTCCCCGGTTCGGCACCGGTCGAATGGCGCATCGAGCCCGGCCTCACCGCCTATCCCGATGCGCTGGCCTTCATGGAGGCGCGCGCCGAGGCGATCCGAAGCGGCGCCGCCGGCGAAATGGTCTGGCTGGTCGAACATCCGCCGCTTTACACGGCCGGCACCAGCGCCCGCGGCGAGGATTTGATCGACGCGAGCCGTTTTCCGGTGTTCGCGGCCGGACGCGGCGGCGAATACACCTATCATGGCCCGGGCCAGCGGGTCGCCTATGTGATGCTCGATCTGAAGCGGCGGCGCGAGGATGTCCGTGCCTTTGTCGCCGCGCTCGAACAGTGGATCATCGGCACGCTCGCCGCCTTCAACGTGCACGGCGAACGCCGCGAGGACCGGGTCGGCGTCTGGGTGGTGCGGCCGGATCGCCCCGCCTTGCCGGACGGCTCGCCGGCCGAGGACAAGATCGCGGCAATAGGCATCCGGCTGCGGCGTTGGGTGAGCTTTCACGGCATCGCCATCAATGTCGAGCCGGACCTCGACCATTTCAGCGGCATCGTGCCGTGCGGCGTACAGGACCATGGCGTCACCAGCCTTGTCGACCTCGGCCTACCCCTGACCATGGCTGATCTCGACCTGGCGCTGAAGTCCGCCTTCGAGGACGTGTTCGGTCCTGCCACGACTTTGCCCGTCGAAGCGGCCCGCAAGGCCGGTTGAAGTTTCGGGCCCGGGAACGGCTCAAGGTGTATTGAGATTCAGGTCAGGCCGCGCCGAGAATGATGGATTCCGAGAACCGGAGCGGCGCTACTTTTGGTACGTGAGCACCGGAAGCGCAGGAAGCCGCCATTCGCAGGCCGGCTCAATATCAACACATCTTAGATGAGCTGCGCGGATGCCCACAGGACGCCGTAGCCATGGATGGCGAACACCGCCAGCAGCGCGCCGGCGATGACGAAGCGGTCGATGGTACGGATTGGTTTCAGCTCGTGGCGCGGCTTGACCCCGCTGCGCATCGTCAGCAGGCTGAGGATTGAAAAGACCGCGCCCGCGGCGAGCAGGAAGCCCGGCGAAAAGCCGGCCTGCCGGCCAAGTGCCAGGAAGGCCGAAAGCAGGGAGAACGAGGCCACCGCCAGCACGATCGGCCCCGGGCAGATCTGGCGCAGCACCTGGCCGCCGTCGAACTTCCACACCGGGACCAGATTGGCGATGTTGAACAGGGCGGCAAAGCCCGCCAGCACCGCCAGCAGCGCTGCTGCCAGCCGGTGCCCTTCCGCGCCGGCAAAGGTGCTGGCGGCGATTGCGATCGGCACCAGGAAGGCCGAGAAGCCGGCGCCCATCAACGCCACGAAGGCGACTTCGAAACAGCTGTCATACGGCCGCCCGCCAATCGCGATGCCGCCGAGCAGCGGAATGAAGATCATGCGCGCCTTGCTGTGACCCATCAGGCGAAATGCCGCCATATGGCCGAGCTCGTGCAAGGCCACGACCGACGTCAGGATCGCGGCCAGCGCCAGCCCGCCGAGATGAAGACCGAAGAACGGCCACAGGATCAATGCCGACAGCGCGGCGAAGCCCACCTGGCTGAGCGGATGCTCGAACCAGCCGCCCTTGCGGTACTGTCCGGTCCTTGCCCAGCGCTGCAGCTTGCCGAGTTCGCGGCGCATGGCGAAGTAGCGGAACACCAGGAAGGCGAAGCCGCGATAGCGATCGGTCTGGCTGAGGGTCACCCACGTGCCGCTGCCCTCGGAAACGAGCTCAGTGGTCTCGCGAAAATCCTTCCAGAACGAGGTGTCGAGTGCGGTATCCTCGATGACGCGCATCGAGAAGCGGCTGCCCTCGACAACGTCCTCGAACCGGGACTTGCGCTCGATCGGCTTGCCGTCGCGGCCTTCCCAGGACAGCACAATGCGGGCCGTGCCCTCCCCGCCCAGCGGCTGTGCCGAAAGGATCTCACCGGACCAGCCGGCATCGCTGCCCAGCGGCCACAGCGCCTGCCACAGGCGTTGCCGGTCCATCGCGATCACGCGGCTGAGACGGACCGTGCGCAAACCGAGCGGCGCGGTCATCAAGAGAAAGATCAGCCCGAGATTGCTGGCCACGAGGATGGCCGTGACGATGGGCGACACGCGACGTTGCTCCCTGCCTTGGAGGCACACCCTAACGTCGCGGCGGCAAGAAAGGCTTAACGGGAAAACTCGGATTCGCGGCAGCAAACCCTCCGCGCCAGCGCCCAATGAAAGGCATGGCGCCGATGTTAAGCCTCTCCCCGTTCTCGTAACGGGGAGAGGGTAGGCGTGAGGAGCGGCGCGCGACGGAGGGACGCGGACGGCGGCACCCTACCTCAACGCGAAATCACATGGCACCGATCCAGATCGCCATGGAAATGAGAAAGGTGCTCATGCAAACCAGTGAGATGACATCCTGAACCAGATCGGTCATAACTCTCTCCTGTTGTTGATATGTTCGTAATTTGTTCTAAGTTTGTTCGAATGTCAACGACCAGAATCCGGCCGCGTCCGGGATTTCCGGGCGATCAAATCGGCAGGGTTAAGGAAAGGTTGACGGGCGTGCGACAGCCGTCAATGGAGCGACGACACGCTCTGGTGGCGGACTGTCCCGCCAGCCCGCCAGATCTGTCGAGGCCAAGATCAGCTCGAACCGAGCGGCACCACTTTGCCGTCGGCCAGCGTAACGCGCCTGTCCATGCGCGATGCCAGTTCGTGATTGTGGGTGGCGATCAGCGCCGCGAGGCCCGATTGCTTGACCAGCGCCGCCAGCGCCTCGAACACATAAGACGCGGTGACAGGGTCGAGATTGCCGGTCGGCTCGTCGGCCAGCAGCACCAGCGGCGCATTGGCAACCGCACGGGCAATGGCGACGCGCTGCTGCTCGCCGCCGGAAAGCTCGGACGGACGGTGCGACGCGCGCTTGCCGATCTGCATGTAGTCGAGCAGTTGCGCCGCGCGTTCGGCCGCCTCCTTGCGGCTCAGCCCTTTGATCAGCTGCGGCATCATTATGTTTTCCAGCGCCGAGAACTCCGGCAGCAGGTGATGGAACTGGTAAACGAAGCCGACATCGTTGCGGCGGATCGCCGTGCGCTCGTCATCGGAGAGCCGTCCGCAGGCACGGCCGGCCAGAATCACGTCGCCGGCGTCGGGACGCTCCAGCAGGCCGGCGGTATGCAAGAGCGTCGACTTGCCGGTGCCCGACGGCGCCACCAGCGCCACCATCTCGCCGCGTTTCAGCGAGAAATCGGCGCCATTGAGGATGGTGAGCTTGCGCGGCCCCTGGACGTAGTGCCGCTCGACGCTCTTCAGCTCGATAATGGCCTCGGCCATCATTCATACCTCAAGGCTTCGACGGGATCGAGGCGGGCGGCCCGCCACGCCGGAAACACCGTCGCCAGGAAGGAAAGCCCGAGCGCCATCAGGATGACATAGGTCGTCTCGCGCGGGTCCATCTTCGCCGGCAGCTGGCTGAGGAAATAGAGCTCCGGGTTGAACAGCACCTTGCCGGTCATCCAGGAGAAGAACTGGCGGATGGATTCGATGTTGGTGCAGATCAGCACGCCGAGCAGCACGCCGGCGATCGTGCCGGTCACGCCGATCGCCGCGCCCGTCATCAGGAAGATGCGCAGGATAGCGCTGCGCGACGCCCCCATGGTGCGCAGGATGGCGATGTCATGCCCCTTGTCCTTCACCAGCATGATCAGGCCGGAAATGATGTTCAGCGCCGCCACCAGCACGATCAGCGTCAAGATCATGAACATGACGTTGCGCTCGACCTGCAGCGCGGAGAAGAAGGTCTCGTTACGCTGGCGCCAGTCGACGAGATCGATCGGCCGCTGCGCCGCCTCCTCCACCTTCGGTTTCAGCGCGTCGACGTCGTCGGGATTATCGACATAGATTTCGATCGTCTGCGCGCGGCCGTCCATGTTGAAATAGAGCTGTGCCTCCGAGAACGGCATGTAGACGATGGAACTGTCATATTCCGACATGCCGACCTCGAAGATCGCCGCGATCTTGTAGCCCTTCATGCGCGGTGTCGTGCCAAGCGGCGTCACGTCGCCGTCGGGCGAAATCAAGGTGATGGTGTCGCCGAGCGCCAGGCCGAGATTCTCGGCCATGCGCTTGCCGATGGCGACGCCCTCGCCGGTGTCGAAACCGGCGATCGAGCCCTGTTTGACGTTGCTGGCAACGATGGCGATCTTGCCGAGATCCTCACCGCGTATGCCGCGCACCAGCGCGCCGGTTCCGCCGCCGACATTGCCTTGCGCCAGCACCTGGCCGTCGATCAGCGGGATGGCGTATTTGACGCCGGGCACACCGTTGATGCGGCTGGCGACCTGCGCGTAGTCCTCAAGCGGCGAATCGAGCGGCTGCACGATCAGATGGCCGTTGACGCCGAGGATGCGCGTCAACAGTTCCGCCCGGAAGCCGTTCATCACCGCCATCACCACGATCAGCGTGGCGACCCCCAGCATGATGCCGAGGAAGGAGATCGAGGCGATCACCGAGATCACCGTCTCCTTGCGCCGCGAGCGCAAATAGCGCCAGGCAACCATGCGCTCGAACATGGAAAAGGGTCCGGCGCCCGCCGATCTTGCCGCCGCCAGTTCGCTCATGCGGCGACACCGAAGCGCTTTTTCGCATCGGCGATCGGCAGCGTCTCGCGCTCGCCGGTCTTGCGATTCTTGATCTCGATCTCGCCGCTAGCCACACCGCGTGGCCCGACGATCACTTGCCACGGCAGGCCGATCAGGTCGGCGGTGGCGAACTTGCCGCCGGGCCGCTGTTCGGTGTCGTCGTAAAGCACGTCCTTGTCGGCGGCGATGAAAGCGGCATGCAGCTCATTGCAGACGCGGTCGCAATCGGCATCGCCCGCCTTCATGTTGATCAGCCCGATGTCGAACGGCGCCACCGCTTCCGGCCAGATGATGCCGTTGTCGTCATGGCTGGCCTCGATGATCGCCGCGACCAGCCGCGACGGACCGATGCCGTAGGAGCCGCCGGAGACGAAATGATCCTTGCCGTCGGGCCCGGTCACCTTGGCGCCCATCGGCTTGGAATATTTGTCGCCGAAATGGAAGATGTGACCAACTTCGATGCCGCGCGCCGAAACCTTGTCGTTGTCGCCGATCTTCTCCCACGCCGCCTCGTCATGCATCTCGTCGGTGGCCGCGTAGGGCGTCGTCCATGTCTTGACGATGTCGCCGATCTCGGCGTCGTTGGCGAAGTCGGTGGTCTCTCCGGGTACATTGAGCGAAAGATAGTCGCGATGGCAGTAGACCTGGCTCTCGCCAGTGTCGGCGAGGATGATGAATTCATGGCTGAGATCGCCGCCGATCGGTCCGGTGTCGGCCCGCATCGGAATCGCTTGCAGGCCCATGCGGGTGAACGTCCTGAGATAGGACACGAACATCCTGTTGTAGGCCGCCTTGGCGCCCTCGAAGTCGAGGTCGAAGGAATAGGCGTCCTTCATCAGGAATTCGCGCGAACGCATGACGCCGAAGCGCGGCCGCACCTCGTCGCGGAACTTCCACTGGATGTGATAGAGATTGAGCGGCAGGTCCTTGTAGGACTTCACATAGGCGCGGACGATCTCGGTGACCACTTCCTCATTGGTCGGGCCGTAGAGCATGTCGCGGTCCTGCCGGTCCTTAATGCGCAGCATCTCCTTGCCGTAATCGTCATAGCGGCCGCTTTCGCGCCACAGATCCGCCGACTGAATGGTCGGCATCAGGATTTCCAGCGCACCGGCGCGATTCTGCTCTTCGCGGATGATCCGGCAAACCTTGTCCAGCACCCGCTTGCCGAGTGGCAGCCACGAGAAGCTACCCTGCCCCTGCTGGCGTATCATGCCGGCGCGCAGCATCAGCCGGTGCGAGACGATTTCGGCCTCGCGCGGATTTTCTTTGAGGATAGGCAGGAAATAGCGCGACAAACGCATGGACTGGTCCGTGAGTGAGGATGCCGCGCGGGAATCGGCGCGACACGGGCTGCTTGCCCCGGCTTCATAGCCATTTCATGGCGGAATGGAAACCCGGACGCATCGGCCTGAAAATCGGGAGTCGGTTTTCGGAAAAGCACGATGCGTGGGGTCGAAACTGTCGGGGCTTCCTTCGCGCGTCCCACTGACGCGCGGCGCTCCAAGGCGCCGCGGTGCCCGCGCGCGTCTTACTGGTTGTTTCCCAAGCATAGCCTGCCACACTATTGTGCACTGCAGCACGAGAATGCCCGTTTCAAGGCAAAATTCTTCGTGACATTTTCATTCGCCTTGGGCTAGTGTGCCCCGATAACCGAGAGGGTAGAGAAAAATCTGCTCTCCTACGCGGTCAAAGTCTTGGGAGGATGCGATCTAGGCGCGGTTATTCGCTGCCGCCGGAAACCGGAAACAGATCGGACGCGTTTAAATTGCAAGGCCTCGTGCCTTGCATTTTTTTTGTGCAAACATCTAGTTAGCACCGGAGATTGACAAACCACTTGACCTAACGTCAGCCGGCGCAAGGCATAGCCGCGGGCCTTCAGGCGATATCGTGTCGACCTCGAATGCGCTGAAGCGCGGGCCTGAAGACGGTCTATTTCCCCGGGGTCTGACTGAATTCCGGAATGATGTGCGGGACCTCGTCGAGGCTGTACCCCAACCCCTTCGTCAGGCCATAGAAAATGCCCATCAGAACCGCCGTCGCGACGGTGGTTCGCAGGATAGCGCGCAGCATATGCGGGCCGCGCGGCGCACTTGGAACCGTGCCCAGCGTCACATCGTGATCGTCGTCCTGTGTCCTGACGCTGAACGGCAGCACGACGAACAGGACGATCCACCAGGTGGCGAAGAAAAGTGCGGTGAACGAAACCCAGCTCATGATTGCTCCAGTTCGATCAGCGTGCCGAAGAAATCCTTCGGATGCAGGAACAGCACCGGCTTGCCATGAGCGCCCAGCTTCGGGTTGCCGTCGCCCAGCACGCGCGCGCCGGCAGCCTTGAGCTGGTCGCGCGCGGCCAGGATATTGTCGACCTCATAGCAGAGATGATGCATGCCGCCGGAAGGATTTTTCGCCAGGAAGGCCGCGATCGGCGAGCCCTCGCCCAACGGCTCGAGAAGTTCGATCTTGGTGTTGCCGACATTGACGAACACCACGGTGACGCCATGCTCCGGCAGTGCCTGCGGCTCCGTCACTTCGGCGCCGAGCGTGTTGCGGTAGGCGGCAACGGCAGCGGTCAGGTCCGGCACCGCAAGCGCGACATGGTTCAGGCGTCCGAGCATATCCGAGCTTTCCCTCCCGGGTCCAATGGCTGGCGTCATACGTCAAATCGACTGATATCAACAGCCTTTCACGAGGCGCGCACTGTCGCACTTTGATGAGCGATCTTCGACCTCCCTCGGACAAGCAGAGGGATTCAAAATTACGACCCAGGCTGTTCCTATCGACAGCTGCGAAGTACAAACGGCAATGTTCGACACCCACCCTGCTCGCCCACGCGTTTTCACATTTGGTCTTGGGTCGTTCAAAGTTGCCGCTTTGCTCGATGCCGTCGATGTTCGCGACAACCTTGCGTCGGCCCTGGCGCCTGGACAGTCGCCAACCGCAGTGCACGAACTCGCAATCTCGAACTTTATCGACCGCGATCGTTACGAGCACTGCTTCATCCCAACGCTAATCGACACCGGTTCCGAAAAAATCCTGTTCGACACAGGATGCGGAGACGAGGATAGTTTACTTCTGGAGTGTCTGCAGGACCTTGGGCTCGGGCCTGATGACATTGACTTTGTGATTATCACCCACGGGCACCCGGATCACATCGGAGGGCTTGTGAAGAATGGCGAACCCGTTTTCAGGCGGGCACGCCATGTATTCGGCGCGGCGGAATTCAGCTTCTGGACCAAGGGAAATGCGGTGCGCGAGGCCAGATTGAAGAACCGTGATCTATTCAGGCAAATTTGCAGCAACCTGGCTGACCAGGCAACATTCATAGCGCCCGGAGATGAGGTTGTGCCAGGCATTACCGCCATCGACGCGGCCGGTCATTCCCCAGGACTCTTGGCGTTTCTCGTCGAAAGTGACGGGCAGCAATTGCTCATCTGGTCGGACGCCTTCCTGCACTATGTCGTGTCCATCCAACGGCCGGAGTGGCGTGCCGATCTCGATGATGACAAGGAGCAAGCCGTCGAGACCCGCAAGCGACTGTTAACGATGGCCGCAAAGCGGCGTCTGCTGATCGCTGGCCATCACATGCCATTTCCAGGCCTGGGTTACATCGAGCCGGTGAACGGTTCTTTTCGCTGGCTTCCCGTCAGCTATCAGCTGAACGCGTAGCGAACGCTGCCGCCCTCACCTTGTGACGAATACAGTCACCAGCGGTTTCTTGCCCCAGGCTTCGTTGGCGGCGCCGCGTACGGCGCGCCGTACCGCCTCTTGCACCAGGTCGAGATCTTTTCGACGTTGGCGGGGAATAGAATCCACCGCGCCGACTGCCGCATCAATCATCAGATCCTCGAGCGTCTCACCGCTGGCATCTGCCTCGGCGACGCCGATGGCGACCAGATCGGGATCACCGGCGAGTTCATATTTGTCGTCGAGCACGACATTGACCGCGACATGGCCGGCAAAGGACAGTTTGCGCCGGTCGCGGATGCCCATCGCCTGATCGGTGCCGATCAGATTGCCGTCCTTGTAGACGCGTCCGAACGGCACCTGGTCGATGATCGTGGCCGGGCCGGGAGCGAGCCGCAGCATGTCGCCGTCCCGCACCTGCGCGACCTGGCCGATGCCAGAGGTCGACATCAGCGACCCCTGCGCCACCAGATGCGCGGCCTCGCCATGCACCGGCACGCCGATCTGCGGGCGCACCCATTCGTACATCTTGCGCAATTCGCTGCGCCGCGGATGGCCGGAGACATGCACCAGAGCGTCGCCGTCCTCGATGATCTTGATGCCGAGGTCGATCAGGCGGTTCTTGATTTCGAGGATCGCCTTCTCGTTGCCGGGAATCGTGCGCGAGGAGAACACCACCGTGTCACCGGCCGTCAGCGACACCGACTTCATCTCTTCGCGCGACAGCTTGGCAAGCGCCGCCAAAGGCTCGCCCTGGCTGCCGGTGCAGATGATCACCAAGTTTTCGCGCGGGATGAAGCCAAAATCCTCCTCTGCGATGAACTCCGGCAGACCGTCCATGTAGCCGAGTTCATCGGCGACATCGATGACCCGCTTCAGCGAGCGCCCGAGCACCAGGCACTGGCGGCCGGCATCACGCGCCGCTTTGGCAATGGAGACGATGCGTCCGACATTGGAGGAGAATGTGGTGACGGCGACGCGGCCCTTGGCGGCCTGGATGACGCCCTTCAGTCCTTCGCCGACGGCGACTTCCGAGGGTGACTCGCCTTCGCGCAGCGCATTGGTCGAATCGCAGATCAGCGCCAGAACGCCCTTGTCGCCATAGGCGCGGAAACGCGCCTCGTCGGTTTTCGGGCCGATCGTCGGTTCCGGATCGATCTTCCAGTCGCCGGTGTGGATGACGGTGCCGGCCGGTGAGGTGATTGCCAGCGACATCGGCTCGGGAATCGAGTGTGCGACCGGGATAGCTTCGATCTCGAACGGACCGACGGTGAATTTCTCGCCTGCCCGGTAGATCGTCAGCGGGATCTTCGGTGCGCCCTGCTCGCCCTGTCGCTTGGCCTCCAGCAGGCCGGCGCTGAACGGCGTCATCCACACCGGAGCCTTCAGCTTCGGCCAGGTGTCGAGCAGCGCGCCATAATGGTCTTCATGCGCGTGCGTAATGATGATGCCGCGCAGATTGGCGAGGTTCTCCTCGATGAAACGCGTATCGGGCAAGATCAGATCGACGCCCGGATGCGCCGCGTCGGGAAAGGTCACGCCGACATCGATGACGATCCACTCGCGCGCGCTTGGCGGGCCGTAGCCATAGAGGGCGAAGTTCATGCCGATCTCGCCGACGCCGCCGAGCGGCACGAAGACGAGTTCGGCGTTTTCCGCTTTCGCCATGATTTTTCCCTTCCTGGCCCTCAGGCCAAGCCCTTTAGACCCTGGCCGATGCGACCGCGCCGAAATGCACGTCGCCGGCGGCGATCGTCAGAACCGAACCTTCATCGTCGCGGATCACGAAACGGCAGTCCTCGTCAATGGTTTCAAACACCCCACGCACCACATTACCGTCAATTCTGACAGCAACCTCGCCGCCGAGCCCTGCTGCACGTGCCAGCCAGCGTTGCCTGACGGCGGCAAGTCCGCGCCCTTCGTCCCACAGCCGGGCATTCTCGCTCCAGGCATCCGACAGCGCCAGAAACAGTGTTTCCGCATCGCATGTCGCGCCAAGCGCGCGCAATGATGTTGCCGGATAAGGCAAATCCTCGGGATAAGCCACAACATTGACGCCGATGCCGACCGCCACCGCGAAGCGGCCACCGTCCAGGATCGCCGATTCCAGCAGGATGCCGGCCAACTTGGCGCCGGAGGCAAGCACGTCGTTCGGCCATTTCAGCTCGAAACGGCTTTTGCCCGCGCTTGCACCATCGAGGCCGATGGCGATCCGGCCCTTCGGCACGACCGCGTCCAGTGCATCGGCCAGCGCCAGTCCGGCGACGAAGCCCAGCGTTGCGGCTAGGCGAAGCTCGGCAGTGGTCATGACAAGCAGCGTCGCCGCCAGATTGCCTTCGGGCGTCGCCCAGACGCGGCCTCGCCGTCCGCGCCCGCTTTCCTGCTTCTTGGAAACGACCCACAATCTGCCCGGATCGCCTGCCCGGGCATGGTCCAGCGCCAGCGCATTGGTGGAGCCGACGCTATCATGCGCCTCGAGCCGGAACCCTTCCGACGCCGAGGTTGGAGCCAGCCGAAATGCCATGCCGTCTAGAAAAATGTCTTGGCGGCGGCTTCGGCGTAGGTGCCGATCGGCCCGCCGATCAGCACATAGAACAGCACGAAGGCGCCACTGACGCCGAGCACCAGGCGCAGTTCCGTCGCCATCGGCACAAAGCCGCCGACCGGCTCGTCGAACCACATGATCTTGATGATGCGCAGATAATAATAGGCGCCCACCACCGAGGCCAGCACGCCGATGATCGCCAGCGCGTAGAGATTGGCTTTGATGGCGGCAAGGAAGACGTACCATTTCCCCCAGAAGCCGGCGAGCGGCGGAATGCCGGCCAGCGAGAACATCAGGATGGTCAGGATCGTCGCCATGATCGGGTTGGTCGACGACAGGCCGGCCAGGTCGCTGATCTGTTCGACATTGCCTTCCTTGCGCCGCATGGCGAGGATGAAGGCGAAGGTGCCGAGCGTCATCACCAGGTAGATCAGCATGTAGATGGCAACGCCACGCACGCCGGCTTGGCTGTTGGCGGCAAGGCCGACCAGCGCGTAGCCCATGTGGCCGATCGAGGAATAGGCCATCAGTCGCTTTATGTTGGTCTGGCCGATGGCGGCGAAGGCGCCAAGCGCCATCGAGGCGATCGAGATGAAGACGATGATCTGCTGCCAGTCGGCGGCGATCGGCTTGAACGCGCCCATGGTGACACGCACGATCAGCGCCATCGCCGCCATCTTGGGTGCGGCCGCCAGAAAGGCCGTCACCGGGGTCGGCGCGCCCTCATAGACGTCGGGCGTCCACATGTGGAACGGCACCGCCGAGATCTTGAAGGCAAGGCCGGCCAGCACGAAGACGAGGCCGAAGACCAGGCCAAGCTGGCGCTCGCCGCTGCCCAGCGCCGAGGCGATCTCCTGGAAGCCGGTGTTGCCGGTGTAGCCGTAGACCAGGCTGATGCCGTAGAGCAGCATGCCCGACGACAGCGCGCCGAGGACGAAATATTTCAGGCCAGCCTCGGTCGAACGCAGATTGTCGCGGTTGATCGCCGCCAGCACGTAGATCGCCAGCGACTGCAGTTCGAGGCCGAGATAGAGCCCGATCATGCTGTTGGCCGAGATCATCAGCATCATGCCGAGCGTGCAAAGCAGGATCAGCACCGGATATTCGAACTTGTCGAAATGCTCCGCCTTGGCAAAGCGCATCGACATCACCAGCGTCACCGCCGAACCGATCAGCGCCAGCACCTTCATGAAGTGGGCGAAGGAATCCTGGATGAAGGCGTTGCCATAGGCGCTGCCCTGCCCGGTGTGGAAGATCAGCCAGGCGCCTGACATCACCAGCACGGCGACGGCAAGGCCGGTCACCGTGTTGGCGGTGTTGGCGCGCGAATAGGCGCCGACCATCAGCAGCGCCAGTGCACCGATGGCAAGGATCAGCTCTGGCGTCGAGAGCGACAGGCTGGAGAGAAGGTCCGGCGTCATGGTTCGCAAAACCTCTGGTCAGTTCGCCGCCGCGGTCTGCGCGGCGCCGATGGATGCAGTGACATTGGTGACGAGCGACTTGACTGATTCAGCCGTCGCGTCGAAGACGGGTGCGGGATAGACGCCGAAGAAGATGACCAGCACCACCAGCGGGTAGATGATCGCCTTCTCGCGCGGCGACAGATCCAGCAGGCCCTTCAGGCTGTCCTTGGTCAGCGCGCCGAAGATCACCCGGCGGTAGAGCCACAGCGCGTAGGCCGCCGACAGGATGACGCCGGTGGCGGCGAAGAACGCCACCCAGGTGTTGACCCGGAACACGCCCAGCATCGTCAGGAACTCGCCGACGAAGCCACTGGTGCCGGGCAGTCCGACATTGGCCATGGTGAAGACCATGAACACGGTGGCGTATTTCGGCATGTTGTTGACCAGCCCGCCATAGGCGGCGATCTCGCGCGTGTGCATGCGGTCGTAGATGACGCCGACGCACAGGAACAGCGCGCCGGAGACGAGGCCGTGGCTGAGCATCTGGAAGATGGCGCCCTGCACGCCTTCCTGGTTCATGGCGAAGATGCCCATGGTGACGAAGCCCATATGGGCGACCGAGGAATAGGCGATCAGCTTCTTCATGTCGTCCTGCATCAGCGCCACCAGCGAGGTGTAGATGATGGCGACAACCGACAGCGTGAACACCAGCGGCGCGAACATTTCCGACGCCAGCGGGAACATCGGCAGCGAGAAGCGCAGGAAGCCGTACCCACCCATCTTAAGCAGAATTGCGGCCAGGATCACCGAGCCCGCCGTCGGCGCCTCGACGTGCGCGTCGGGCAGCCAGGTGTGCACCGGCCACATCGGCATCTTCACCGCGAAGGAGGCGAAGAAGGCGAGCCACAGCCAGGTCTGCATGTTGGCCGGGAAATTGTGCGTCAAAAGCGTCGGGATGTCGGTCGTGCCCGACTGATAGAACATCGCCATGATGGCGAGCAGCATCAGCACCGAGCCGGCCAGCGTGTAGAGGAAGAACTTGAACGAGGCATAGACGCGCCGCTTGCCGCCCCAGACGCCGATGATGATGAACATCGGGATCAGGCCGGCTTCGAAGAAGACGTAGAACAGCACGATATCGAGCGCGCAGAACACGCCGATCATCAGCGTCTCCAGCAGCAGGAAAGCGATCATGTAGGCCTTGACGCGCTTCTCGATCGCGTCCCACGAGGCCAGGATGCACAGCGGCATCAGGAAGGTCGTCAGGATGACGAACAGCATCGAGATGCCGTCGACACCCATGTGGTAGGAGATGCCGGAGTCGAGCCAGGCGACCTTCTCGACGAACTGGAAGCCGGCTTGCGAATTGTCGAAGCCTGTCCAGATGAACACCGAGATGATGAAGGTGAACGTCGTCGTCAACAGCGCGATGGCGCGGATGTTGCGGAGTGCGTTTTCGCTGTCATCCTTGATGAACAGGATAAGCAGCACACCAACCAGCGGCAGGAAGGTGACCAGCGAGAGGATTGGCCAAGCGGTCATCAGAGCATCATCCAGGTGACGAGTGCGGCAACGCCGATCAGCATGGCGAAGGCGTAGTGGTAGAGGTAGCCGGTCTGCAGCTTGACGACGCGGTTGGTGACGTCGACGACTCGCGCCGAGATGCCATCCGGCCCAAGGCCATCTATGATGGTGCCGTCGCCGGTCTTCCACAGGAAATGGCCGAGGCGCTTGGCGGGCCGCACGAACAGGAAGTCGTACAGTTCGTCGAAATACCACTTGTTGAGCAGGAATGCGTAGAGCAAGCGATGGTTGGCGGCGACGCTTCGGGGCAATTCCGGTGAGCGGATGTAGAACTTCCAGGCCACCGCGAAGCCGATCAACATGGCGATGAAGGGCGACAGCTCGACCCACAGCGGCAGTTCGTGGATCTCGTGCAGGATGTGGTTTTCCGGCAGCGTGAACAGCGATGCCTTCCAGAATTCGGCATAGCCTTCGCCGATGAAGGCGCCGTGGAAGATGATGCCGGCAAACAGCGCACCCGCAGCCAGGATGAACAGCGGCACCAGCATCACCGGCGGCGATTCATGGACGTGGTGCATGACCTCATGGCTCGCCCGCGGCTGGCCGTGGAAGGTCATGAAGATCAACCGCCAGGAGTAGAAGGAGGTGAAGCAGGCGGCGATGACCAAAAGCACGAAGGCGAGGCCGGCAACCGAATTGTGGCTTGCAAAGGCGCTTTCGATGATGGCGTCCTTGGAGAAGAAGCCGGCCGTGCCGATGACCGTCACCGGAATGCCAACGCCGGTCAGCGCCAGCGTGCCGATCACCATCATCCAGTAGGTGGTCGGGATCAACGACCTTAGGCCGCCCATCTTGCGCATGTCCTGCTCGTCGGAGACGGCATGGATGACCGAGCCCGAGCCGAGGAACAGCAGCGCCTTGAAGAAAGCATGCGTGAACAAATGGAAGATCGCGGCACCATAGGCGCCGACGCCGAGCGCCACGAACATGTAGCCTAGCTGCGAGCAGGTCGAGTAGGCGATGACGCGCTTGATGTCGTTCTGGACGAGACCGACCGTCGCGGCGAAAAAGGCGGTAAAGGCGCCGATGAAGGTCACGACCGTCAGCGCCGAATGCGACAGTTCGAACAGCGGCGACAGCCGCGCCAGCATGAACACGCCGGCGGTCACCATGGTTGCGGCATGGATCAGTGCCGAGACCGGCGTCGGGCCTTCCATGGCGTCCGGCAGCCAGGTGTGCAGCGGCACCTGCGCCGACTTGCCCATCGCGCCCATGAACAACAGAAGGCAGACGATCGTCATTGCCGACTGCTTGTCCAGTGCATGGCCAAGGAAGGTCAGCACGGCAGCACCTTGCGGCGCGCCTTCAGCGGGGATGAACGTCGCCGCATTGGCGAAGATGGTGCCGAGATTGACCGAGCCGAACAGCACGAACAAGCCGAAAATGCCGAGCGCGAAGCCGAAATCGCCGACGCGGTTGACGACGAAGGCCTTGATGGCGGCGGCATTGGCTGACGGCTTCTTGTACCAGAAACCGATCAGCAGGTAGGACGCGAGACCCACCCCTTCCCAGCCGAAGAACATCTGCACCAGGTTGTCCGCCGTCACCAGCATCAGCATGGCGAAGGTGAACAGCGACAGATAGGCGAAGAAGCGCGGCCGGTTCGGATCGTGGTGCATGTAGCCGATCGAGTAGATGTGGACCAGCGCCGACACCGTGTTGACCACCACCAGCATCACAACCGTCAGCGTGTCGATGCGCAGCGCCCACGACGCCTCGAGACCGCCCGACTGGATCCAGCGCAGCACCGGCACAGTGAACACCTCGCCGTGGCCGAAGCCGACGGTGAAGAAGGCGACCCACGACAGTACCGCGGCGATCACCAGGAAGCCTGAGGTGATGTATTCGGATGCCTTGGCACCGAGCGACGTGCCGAACAGGCCGACGATCAGGAAGCCGAGCAGGGGAAGGAAGACGATGGCCTGATACATGGTGGTTCCGTCAACCCTTCATCATGTTCACGTCTTCGACCGCGATCGAGCCGCGGTTGCGGAAGAAGACGACGAGAATGGCAAGTCCGATGGCGGCTTCAGCCGCCGCGACCGTCAGCACGAACAGCGCGAACACCTGGCCGACCAGATCGCCAAGTGCGGCCGAAAAGGCGACGAAGTTGATGTTGACCGCAAGCAGGATCAGCTCGACCGACATCAGGATGACGATGACGTTCTTGCGGTTCAAGAAGATGCCGAACACGCCGAGCGTGAACAGGATCGCCGATACGGTCAGATAATGTGCGATGCCGACGACCATCTCAGACTCCTTCGCCCGACTTGACCTTGCGGATTTCCATGCCGGTCGCCGCGGTGCGGCCGACCTGGGCTGCGATCGACTGCCGCTTGATCCCTTCCTTGTGGCGCAGCGTCAGCACGATGGCGCCGATCATGGCGACCAGCAGCACGAGGCCCGAAATCTGGAAGTAGTAGAGGTAGTCGGTATAGAGGATGTCACCGAGTGCGGCCGTGTTTGTCCGCGTGGCGAGATCCGGGATGGGTTTCGAGACCGTCGCGGCCAGCTGCGGCGCGAATGTATAGCCGCCCAGCACGACGATCAGCTCCGCCGCCAGGATCAGCCCGACCAGCGCGCCGATCGGTGCATACTGCAGCGCCCCTTCCTTCATCTCGGCGAAATCGACGTCGAGCATCATGACGACGAACAGGAACAGCACCATCACCGCGCCGACATAGACGACGAGCAGGATCATCGCCAGGAACTCGGCGCCGGTCAGCATGAACAGACCGGCGGCGTTGAAGAAGGTCAGGATCAGGAACAGCACCGAATGCACGGGGTTGCGCGACGAAATGACCATGAACGCCGACGCCACCGCGACAAAGGCGAAGAGGTAGAAAAAGGCCGCCTCTAGTCCACTCAGCATGGGGTTCCCCCGGGTTCCTGTCCGAACAGGACGCTCGTCCTGTTCGATCTTGCTTGCCGCCGCCTCCGGTCGGCAAGTTTCGTTGTGTCCTTAGACGAGGCCCCTCGCCCCGTCCATGCGTCAAATATCAGCGATACGGCGAGTCCAGCGAGATGTTGCGCGCCAGTTCGCGCTCCCACCGGTCGCCATTCGCCAACAGCTTGTCCTTGTCGTAGTAAAGTTCCTCGCGCGTCTCCGTCGCGAACTCGAAATTCGGCCCCTCGACGATGGCGTCGACCGGGCAGGCTTCCTGGCAGAAGCCGCAATAGATGCATTTCACCATGTCGATGTCGTAACGCACCGTACGGCGCGTGCCGTCATTGCGGCGCGGACCGGCCTCGATGGTGATCGCCTGCGCCGGGCAGATCGCCTCGCACAGCTTGCAGGCAATGCAGCGCTCCTCGCCATTGGGATAGCGGCGCAGCGCATGCTCGCCACGGAAGCGCGGGCTGGTCGGCCCCTTCTCGTGCGGATAGTTGATCGTCTCCTTCGGCGCGAAGAACTGGCGCATCGACAGGAAGAAGGCGCTGACGAAATCCTGCAGCAACAGCGATTTTGCGGCTTGGGACAGAGCGGACATCACGCAAACCCCGTGATCTTGAGGAAGGCGGCGGTGGCGACCACCATGAACAGCGAGATCGGCAGGAACACTTTCCAGCCGAGCCGCATCAGCTGGTCGTAGCGGTAGCGCGGCACGAAGGCCTTCACCATCGAGATGCCGAAGAACACGAAGCAGACCTTCAGCACGAACCAGATGACGCCCGGCACCCAGGTGAACGGCGCGAAATCGAAGGGCGGCAGCCAGCCGCCGAGGAACAGGATGGTGGCCAGCGCGCACATCAGAACGATGGCGACATACTCGCCGAGGAAGAACAGCAGGAACGGCGTCGACGAATATTCGACCATGTGGCCGGCGACCAGTTCCGATTCGGCTTCCACCAGATCGAAGGGCGGCCGGTTGGTCTCGGCCAGCGCCGAGATGAAGAAGATGACGAACATCGGGAACAGCGACAGCCAATGCCAGTCGAGGAAGGTGTTGGGCAGGCCGAGCTTGGTGCCCAGACCATCCTGCTGCGACATCACGATGTCGGACAGGTTGAGCGAGCCGGCGGTGAGCAGCACGGTGACGATGACGAAGCCGATCGAGACTTCGTAGGACACCATCTGCGCGGCCGAACGCAGCGCGCCGAGGAACGGATATTTCGAGTTGGACGCCCAGCCGCCCATGATCACGCCATAGACCTCGAGCGAGGAGATGGCGAAGACATAGAGGATGCCGACATTGACGTTGGCGATCGCCCAGCCCTGGCTGACCGGAATGACCGCCCAGGCCGAGATCGCCAGCACGGCCGAGACCAGCGGCGCCAGGAGAAAAACGCCCTTGTTGGCGCCGGACGGGATCACCGGTTCCTTGAAGACGAACTTCAGCAGATCTGCGAAGGCCTGCAGCGTGCCCCAGGGGCCGACCACGTTCGGGCCACGGCGCAACTGAACCGCCGCCCAGATCTTGCGGTCGGCGTAGAGGATGTAGGCGACGAAGATCAAAAGCACGACGATCAGCACGACCGACTTGAGAAGGATCAGCAGCGCCGGCAGCACGTAGAAGGAAAAGAAAGTGTCCATGCTTATTCCGCCGCCTGCTTGAAGCCGCTCTTGGCCAGCGCCGAGCATTCCGCCATCACGGCCGATGCCCGCGCGATCGGGTTGGTCAGGTAGAAATCCGTGACCGGCGAGGTGAAGGTGCCCTTGTTCAACCGCCCGCCGAGCTTCGCCACCTCAGCGAGGTCCTCGGCATGGCCGGCGGCGACCTGATCGATGCGGGCCAGATGCGGGTATTCGCCATAGAGCTTGGCACGCAGCTGCGGCAGCGAATCGAATGGCAGCTTCTTGCCCAGCACATCCGACAGCGCCCGCAGGATCGCCCAGTCCTCGCGCGCGTCGCCGGGTGCGAAGCCGGCGCGGTTGGTCTGCTGCACGCGGCCTTCCGTGTTGACATAGGTGGCCGATTTTTCGGTGTAGGCAGCCGCCGGCAGGATGACGTTGGCGCGATGCGCGCCGTGGTCGCCATGCGTGCCGATATAGACGACGAAGGCGCCGCCGGTCTTGCCCATGTCGATCTCGTCGGCGCCGAGCAGGAACAGCAGCCCCATCTCGCCCAGCATGCCGGCGACGTTCTTGCCGCCCTCGCCCGGCACGAAGCCGAGATCGAGGCCGCCGACGCGACCGGCCGCATTGTGCAGCACGGCAAAGCCGTTCCAGTCCGCCCTTGCGGCGTTGACGGCGGCGGCGAGTTTTGCCGCTTGGCCGAGCACGGCCGCGCCATCGGCGCGCGCCAGCGCGCCCTGGCCGACGATGATCAGCGGATGCGACGCCTTTTTCAGCGTCTGGAAGAACTTGCCGTTGCCATCGGCCAGATCCCTCAGCGAATCCGGACCGGCGCCCAGCTGTTCGTAGTCGTAGCGTGTGTCGCCGACTTCGCCGATCACGCCGACCGGCAGATTGCCGATCCGCCAGCGCTTGCGGATGCGGGCGTTGAGCACCGAGGCTTCATAGCGCGGATTGGCGCCGATGATCAGCACCGCATCGGCCTGCTCGATGCCTTCGATGGTCGGATTGAAGATATAGCTCGCCCGGCCGAGCGCCGGATCGAGTGCGGCGCCATCCTGACGGCAATCGGTGTTCTTCGAACCGAGCGACGCCATCAGCAGCTTCAGCGCATAGATTTCCTCGACCGCGGCGAGATCGCCTGATATGGCGCCGATCTTCTCGGGTGCCGCCTTCGACACCGCATCCTTGATCGCGGCAAAAGCCTCGGCCCAGCTTGCGGGAACCAGTTTGCCGTCCTTGCGCACATAGGGACGGTCGAGGCGCTGCGTGCGCAGGCCGTCCCAGATGAAGCGGGTCTTGTCGGAAATCCACTCCTCATTCACCGCTTCGTTGACGCGCGGCAGGATGCGCATCACTTCGCGGCCACGGCTGTCGACGCGGATCGCCGAGCCGACGGCGTCCATCACGTCGATCGATTCGGTCTTGGTCAGTTCCCACGGCCGCGCCTGGAAGGCGAACGGCTTGGAGGTCAGCGCGCCGACCGGGCAAAGGTCGATGACATTGCCCTGCAGCTCCGAGGTCATCGCCTGTTCGAGGTAG
Organism: Mesorhizobium calcicola; assembly: GCF_042682105.1. Classification (NCBI taxonomy): domain Bacteria; kingdom Pseudomonadati; phylum Pseudomonadota; class Alphaproteobacteria; order Hyphomicrobiales; family Phyllobacteriaceae; genus Mesorhizobium; species Mesorhizobium calcicola. Next base: position 46,832 of record NZ_JBHUGY010000055.1, on the reverse strand, counting down.
GTGGTGATCTCGGCATCCTCGCCACGGCCGATCAGGCCAAGTTCGGAAATGCCGGCAACCTCGGTGGTGAAGCGGACGCAGCGCGTGCAATGGATGCAGCGGTTCATTACCGTCTTGACCAGCGGTCCGATATACTTGTCTTCGACCGCCCGCTTGTTCTCGTGATAGCGCGAGGAATCGACGCCGAAGGCCATCGCCTGGTCCTGCAGGTCGCATTCGCCGCCCTGGTCGCAGATCGGGCAATCCAGCGGATGGTTGATCAGCAGGAATTCCATCACGCCCTCGCGGGCCTTCTTGACCATCGGCGTGTTGGTGAAGATTTCCGGCGGCTCGCCATTCGGGCCAGGGCGCAGGTCACGCACGCCCATGGCGCAGGAGGCCTGCGGCTTGGGCGGTCCGCCCTTCACCTCGATCAGGCACATGCGGCAGTTGCCGGCGATCGACAGCCGCTCATGGAAGCAGAAGCGCGGCACTTCCGCGCCAGCGTCTTCCGCCGCCTGCAGCAGCGTGTAGTGGTCGGGTACAGTGATCTCTTTCCCGTCGACCTTGAGTTTTGCCATTCGCCTCAAACCCCTGCGGATTCCCGCAATCTCTTGTCCCGGGCACGGTCGAAACCGCACCCGGCAATTCATTCATTTCCTGACGATGAGCGCCGCCGCCTGGGCAGTCCAATCGTCACGGCCGATGCGGCCGGTGAGCGACAAATAGTCCTCGACCCAGGCAACCTCTTCCGGCGCCCATGCCGCGATCTGGGCATATGTCCAGATGCCCAGGCTATTGAGAACCTTCTCCAGCTTCGGGCCGATGCCCGATATCGCCTTGAGGTCCGACGGCTTCGCGGGCTTGTCCATGGCCTTCGGCTGCCTGAAATCCTCCGGCATCAATCCGGCCGGAACCGCACCCGCCATCGGGCCTGCGTCGACGACCGGCACTGTGTCGGCTGCCTCCCTGGCAGCCATATCGGTCACGTCCTGCGCGAAGGACTGTGCCTCGGCGATCAACGTCCTGGTCGCGGCGCGCGCCTTGGACGCGTTCTTTTCCGTCTCCGAGAAGCGCTCGGTGCGCGCCTCGAAATCATCGACGATCGGCTGCAGCAGCCGTTGCGAGGCTTCGGCAGCCCCCGAAAGCGCGCCCAGCCAGACGCCGAAGGCGTGGTTGACCAGCCCGATGCCGAGCGCCGACATCGCCGCCGCACCCGCCACAGGGTGCACGAAAAGGTTGACGGCACTGGCCATCTCCTTCGGCATCATCCTAGTCAGGTCCTGATTCATCTTTTCGAAATGGTCCAAATTGGGCATCAATGAGGTGGGTGTCGAATACGGCGCCATAGATATCTCCTGGTCGTTTGTTCGTTCGCCCCGCCACGGTTGTCTCAAATCGGGCACTTGCCCGTATCTCGCTTCGGGCTTTCGCCCGATTTCACAAATTCTCTATTCCGCCGCCACCATCACTGGCTCGGCCCGATGCGCATTGCGCGAAAACTCGTCGATGCGCCGTTCCACCTCGCCGCGGAAATGCCGCATCAGGCCCTGGATCGGCCATGCCGCCGCGTCGCCCAGCGCGCAGATCGTGTGGCCTTCGACCTGCTTGGTGACGTCGAGCAGCATGTCGATCTCGCGCTTCTGCGCCTCGCCGCGCACCAGCCGCTCCATCACCCGCCACATCCAGCCGGTGCCTTCCCGGCACGGCGTGCACTGGCCGCAGCTCTCGTGCTTGTAGAAGTAGGAAAGCCGCGCGATCGCCTTCACGATATCGGTCGACTTGTCCATGACGATGACAGCCGCGGTGCCGAGGCCGGATTTGAGATCGCGCAAAGCGTCGAAATCCATCGGCGTGTCGATGATCTGCTCGGCCGGCACCAGCGGCACCGAGGCGCCGCCCGGAATGACCGCCAGGAGATTGTCCCAGCCGCCGCGAATGCCACCGCAATGCGTCTCGATCAGTTCGCGGAACGGGATCGACATCGCCTCTTCAACCGTGCACGGATTGTTGACGTGGCCGGAGATGCAAAACAGCTTGGTGCCGACATTGTTGGGCCGGCCGAAGGACGAGAACCAGGCGGCACCGCGGCGCAGGATGGTCGGCGCAACCGCGATCGATTCGACATTGTTGACGGTGGTCGGGCAGCCATAGAGGCCGACATTGGCCGGGAATGGCGGCTTCAGCCGTGGCTGGCCCTTCTTGCCTTCGAGGCTTTCGAGCAGCGCCGTCTCCTCGCCGCAGATATAGGCGCCGGCGCCGTGATGCATGTAGATGTCGAAGTCGTAGCCGGACCTGTTGTTCTTGCCGATCAGCTTGGCCTCGTAGGCCTCGTCGATGGCGCGCTGCAGCGCCTCGCGCTCGCGAATGAACTCGCCGCGCACATAGATGTAGGCGGCAATCGCACCCATGGCGAAGCCGGCGAGCAGACAGCCTTCGACCAGCGTGTGCGGGTCATTGCGCAGGATGTCGCGGTCCTTGCAGGTGCCGGGCTCGGATTCGTCGGCATTGACGACGAGATAGCTCGGGCGGCCGTCGCTCTGCTTGGGCATGAACGACCATTTCAGGCCGGTCGGGAAGCCGGCGCCGCCGCGTCCACGCAGGCCTGACGCCTTCATCTCGTTGACGATCCACTCGCGCCCTTTGGCGACGATGCCGGGCGTATTGTCCCAAGCGCCGCGCGCCATCGCGCCGGCCAGCGACTTGTCGAAGCGACCGTAGATGTTGTTGAAGATGCGGTCTTTGTCCTGAAGCATTTCTCGTCCCTCAGACCGGCTTCTTGCCGAAGACGCGGATGTATTCGGCGACGCCGCCCTTGGCGAGCGCCTTGGCCTGCTTGACCCAGTCGTCGCGATCGATGCGGCCATGGAAGGCGAGATAGCCGTCCACCCATTCGCGCTCGGCCTTCTTCCAGGACGCAACCTGCGTGAAGGTGAAGATGCCCAGCGAATGCAGGACGCCTTCGATCTTCGGGCCGACCCCGGAAATCAGCTTGAGGTCATCGACCAGCGCCGGCCTGTCGATCCCGGCCGGACGGTTCTTGTACTCGAGCGAGGGTTTTGCCGGCTTGGCAGCCTTCGCGGCTGGCGCCTTGACTTCCGGCGCCTTGAAGGCGGTTGCCGGCTCGGCCTTGGCCGTGGGGCCGCTGCGCTGCTTGGCGACTTTTTCGACTTCCGGTGCTGCCGTGTTGGCATTGGCGGCCGAATGCAGCGGGGCCGAAACGCTCGCCGCCCTTTCAACCGCCGGCGCGACCTTGGCCTTTGAAGGCGTCTTCAATGCCGGGCTGGTTTCAGGGGCATCGGTCTTCGGCTTGCTGGCATTGGACGGCGCGACGGGGGCGGCAGCTGGCTCGTGCACAACCTTGGCGATTATCGCGTCCGGCGCCGCCTTGGCGGCCTTGGCCGCCTCCCTGGCTTCCCTGTCGCGGGTCGACTTGAGGATCGCCTTTTCGCTCTTCAGGGTCGTGAGGCCGGAGGCCGGCTCCGAGCCGGTGCGGCCGTCCTGCGGTCCGGGCACCACCGAAGCGCCCTTGCCGGCGTCGTAGAGATCGATGATTTCGGCCAGCCGCTCCGGCGTCAAATCCTCGAACGTATCCTTGAAGATCATCACCATCGGCGCGTTGACGCAGGCGCCGAGGCATTCGACCTCCTCCCACGACAGCGTGCCCTTGTCGTTGGTGTGGAACTGGTCGTGATGGATCTTGGAACGGCACACATCCATCAGCGCTTCAGAGCCGCGCAGCATGCACGGCGTTGTGCCGCAAACCTGGATGTGGGCGCGCGTGCCGACCGGGCTCAACTGGTATTGCGTATAGAAGGTGGCGACTTCCAGCCCTCGGATACGCGGCATCCCGAGCATGTCCGAAATCGTCTCGATCGCCGCTTTCGTCACCCAGCCTTCCTGCTCCTGCGCCAGCATCAAAAGCGGAATGATGGCCGACTGTTCGCGGCCCTTGGGGTATTTCTTCAGCCATTGCTTCGCCGCAGCCGCATTCGCCCGGTTGAAGGCGAAGGAGGCTGGCTGGACGCTGGCTTCTGCGAGACGGCGGACTGACATTTAGCGATCGACCTCACCAAACACGATGTCGAGGGAGCCGAGAACGGCGGTGACGTCGGCCAGCATGTGGCCTCGGCAGAGGAAATCCATCGCCTGGAGATGCGCGAAACCGGGTGCGCGCAGTTTGCAGCGGTAGGGCTTGTTGGAGCCGTCGGAGACGAGATACACGCCGAACTCGCCCTTCGGCGCTTCGACCGCGGCGTAAACCTCGCCGGCCGGCACGCGGTAGCCCTCGGTGTAGAGCTTGAAGTGATGGATCAGCGCTTCCATCGAGCGCTTCATCGCCTGGCGCTTCGGCGGCACCACCTTGCCATCGAGGTTCGACACCGGGCCGGTGCTTTCCTTGCCGAGCAGGAGATCGACACATTGCCGCATGATCTTCGCCGACTGGCGCATCTCTTCCATGCGCACGAGGTAGCGATCGAAACAGTCGCCGTTCTTGCCGATCGGAATGTCGAAATCCATTTCCGAATAGCATTCATAGGGTTGCGACTTGCGCAGGTCCCAGGGCGCACCCGAACCACGCACCATGACGCCCGAAAAGCCCCAGGCCCAGGCATCGGCCAGTGAAACCGTGCCGATGTCGACATTGCGCTGCTTGAAGATGCGGTTGCCGGTGAGCAACTGATCGAGGTCGTCGATCGACTTCAGGAACGGGTCGATCCACTTGCCGATATCTTCGACCAGCTTCTGCGGCAGGTCCTGATGGACGCCGCCGGGACGGAAATAGGCCGCATGCATGCGCGAACCGCTGGCGCGCTCATAGAACACCATCAGCTTCTCGCGCTCGACGAAGCCCCACAGCGGCGGCGTCAGCGCGCCGACGTCCATCGCCTGCGTCGTCACATTGAGGATGTGCGACATGATGCGGCCGATCTCGCAATAAAGCACGCGGATCAGCTGGCCACGCTTCGGCACGTCGATGCCGAGCAGGCGCTCGGCGGCCAGCGCGAAGGCGTGTTCCTGGTTCATCGGCGCGCAATAGTCGAGCCGGTCGAGATACGGGATCGCCTGCAGATAGGTTTTGGCCTCGATCAGCTTTTCCGTGCCGCGGTGCAGCAGCCCGATATGCGGATCGACGCGATCGACAACCTCGCCGTCGAGCTCCAGCACGAGGCGCAAAACGCCGTGCGCCGCAGGGTGTTGCGGGCCGAAGTTGATGTTGAAGTTGCGGACGGAGGTTTCAGCCATTCTGGCGCCTCAATTCGTCTTGGCTTTTTCATCGCCCGGCAGGACGTAATCCGTCCCTTCCCATGGCGAGAGAAAATCGAAATTGCGGAATTCCTGCTTGAGCTCGACCGGCTCATAGATGACGCGCTTGGCCTCGTCGTCGTAGCGCACCTCGACGAAGCCGGTCAGCGGGAAATCCTTGCGCAGCGGATGGCCTTCGAAACCGTAGTCGGTCAGCAAGCGGCGCAGGTCCGGGTGGCCGGAGAACAGCACGCCATAGAGATCGTAAGTCTCGCGCTCGAACCAGTCGGCGCCGGGATATACGCCGGTGATCGACGGCACCATCGTCTCTTCGTCGGCCTGCACCTTGACGCGGATGCGCACGTTCTGCTTCGGCGACAACAGGTGATAGACGACGTCGAAGCGCTTGGCCCGCGACGGATAGTCGGCGCCGCAGACGTCGATGATCGAGATGAACTGGCAGCGCGCATCGTCGCGCAGGAAGGTCATCACCTCGACCAGATCGCGCGGCTCGACGTGAACGGTGAGCTCGCCATAGGCGATCACCGCGTCGTTCACGCGGCCGATCAGCTTCTCGCCGAGATAGGTCGACAGTTCGCTCAGGGATGCGGTCATGGATTTACCGTTCGATCGTGCCGGTGCGGCGGATCTTCTTCTGCAGGAGAAGAATGCCGTAAAGCAGCGCTTCGGCGCTCGGCGGGCAGCCGGGCACATAGATGTCGACCGGCACGATGCGGTCGCAGCCACGCACCACCGAATAGGAATAGTGGTAGTAGCCGCCGCCATTGGCGCAGGAGCCCATCGAGATGACGTAGCGCGGCTCCGGCATCTGGTCGTAGACCTTGCGTAGCGCCGGCGCCATCTTGTTGGTCAGCGTACCGGCGACGATCATGATGTCGGACTGGCGCGGAGACGCGCGCGGCGCGACGCCGAAGCGCTCGCTGTCATAGCGCGGCATCGAAGTGTGGATCATCTCGACCGCGCAGCAAGCGAGGCCGAACGTCATGAACATCAGCGAACCGCTGCGCGCCCAGGTGATCAGCGCTTCCGTCGAGGTGACGAGAAAGCCCTTGTCGGCCAGCTCGTTGTTGATCTCGAGGAAGAAAGGATCGTCCGCCCCCACCGGCCTGCCGGTGTTGGGATCGATCAGGCCCTTCGGCTTCGGCGCGACGAGCGTGCCGGAACTGTCGTTCAATCCCATTCCAGCGCTCCTTTTTTCCATTCATAGGCAAAGCCGATGGTCAGCACCGCCAGAAAGACCATCATCGACCAGAAGCCGAGCATGCCGATCTTCGAGAACGACACCGCCCACGGAAACAGGAAGGCCACTTCCAGGTCGAAGATGATGAACAGGATCGACACCAGGTAGAAACGGATGTCGAACTTCATGCGGGCGTCGTCGAACGAGTTGAACCCGCACTCGTAGGCGGAAAGCTTTTCGGGATCGGGATTGCGGTAGGCCACCAGGAAGGGGGCGGCCAGCAGCGCCAGGCCGACGACCAGCGCCACGCCGATGAACAGGACGATGGGCAGGTATGAGCTTAGAAGTGCGTTCATGCTCGGCTTTCCGTTGGCGCCAATCCACTTTGATTACAGCACCGGACCCTAATGCGGAAGCGTGACAGTTTAACCGCTGAACCGTTTTAAGGGCCTATGCTGCAACGCGGCGAGGGTTAGCGCAGCACTTCCAGCGAAGCAAGTCAAACCTTGTTCAAAACGCTGACCTGGACGGCATATCCTGGGAAACTGGTCCGATCCGCTCCTGGTTGATTTCCTTCACATTTTACTCCACTTTTGTCTCCTGACATGGTTGCCGCCAGAACCCTGCTAGCATGGGCCGGAATCACCCATCAGCCCCTCGGTCAAATCACCCTCAGAGTGACATCAGCATGAAGGAAAAGATCTCGCTTGCCACGGCCCGGCGCATCGCGCTCGCCGCCCAGGGGTTCCTCGATCCCCACCCCGCCGGCACGCCCGACCGCCGCCATTTCGCCCGTGTGCTCTCCCGCACCGGCCTGCTGCAGATCGATTCCGTCAGCGCGGTGGTGCGTGCTCATTATATGCCGCTCTATTCCCGCCTTGGCCCCTACCCGCTCGCCTTGCTCGACAACGCGGCCGTGACGCGCAAGCGCACGGTGTTCGAATACTGGGCGCACGAAGCCTCCTTCCTGCCGGTCGAGACATACCCGCTCATGCGCTGGCGTATGCAACGGGCCGAAAACGGCGACGAAATGTATCTCGGCCTCGCCAAATGGGGCCGCGAGCACGCCGCCTATATCGAGGAAATCTATAGGGAAGTCGCCGAGCGCGGTCCGATCGCCGCTTCCGCGCTCGAAGGCCAGAAAGGCTCCGGCGGCTGGTGGGGCTGGAGCCATGCCAAGCACGCCTTCGAATGGCTGTTCTGGGCCGGGCGCATCACCACGGCGCACCGTCGCGGTTTCGAGCGGTTCTATGATTTGCCGGAGCGCGTGCTGCCGCAGGCGATCCTCGATCTGCCGATGCCCGCCGCCGAGGACGCGCACCGCGAATTGCTGCGCATCTCGGCCCGCGCCCACGGCGTGGCGACGTCAGGAGATCTGCGCGACTATTTCCGCCTGTCGCCCGCCGACATGAAGGGCCGGCTGGAGGAACTGGTTGAAACAGGCGAGTTGTTGCCGGTGCGCGTCGAAGGCTGGGACAAGCGGGCTTATCTTCACAAAGACGCGCGCCTGCCACGAAAGATCGAGGCCCGTGCCCTGCTGGCGCCGTTCGATCCCGTCGTCTTCGAGCGGTCACGCACCGAGCGGCTGTTCGATTTCCACTACCGCATCGAGATCTACACCCCTGCCGAAAAGCGCCAATACGGCTACTACGTCCTGCCGTTCCTGCTCGGCGACAGGATCGTGGCACGCGTCGACCTCAAGGCCGACCGGCCCGCTGGAGTGTTACGCGTCCACGCCGCCTACGCCGAACCCGGCGCGCCGCCTGAGACCGCCGCAGAACTCCTCGAGGAACTGAAGCAGATGCAGGGCTGGCTTGGCCTTGAGCGAATGGAAGTGACGCCGGCTGGGGATTTGGGGCCAGCGCTAGCAATTCGGTAACATGGCCAACCGCAGTAACTTCTGCCATAGACGCTTCAACAAGCTTGATAGGTTTTGCAATGGCGTTCGCACAAAGTGCTGGACATGATCCATGGTGCGCTGATTGCACATGGAATGGATGCAATACGTAGAGAACAAGACGTTACGCTCCAGTCGAGGCAACTTCGTTTTGAGGCTGAGATTTTCGAGACGGGCACTAGCGGTAGGCTGGTTCTCGAAATCTACATCTTCTCTCCGCTGCTTGACGTTCAGCCGGTCATTGAATCCTTCGCTGGCTTCGGTGACACACGCGAAGAAGAATTGAATCAGGCGTTTGAAAAATTTCTCCGAGGGGTTTTCCATGTAGCCATTGAGGGACTGGCTGATCATGTCTGCGACAACATGCAGGCCGAGGTAGAAATTTGGCAGCAGACTATTCCCAGCTGGAAGATCTGGCGAAAAAATGCCCCCTGGAAGATCTATGGCGGACCGGTCATCTCCCAGGCCACAACCGAGCTTTGCTCGCTGAACCGGGGTTATCCAGCATTCTATGCCAAGCTGGAAAAGCTGTTCACGGCTTCCGCGTCCCCTGGCAGTCATTTTGTACGTACCTTTGTGGCAGGCTTGAAAGGCGAGCCAATTAGTGTCGAGGTCCTTCTCGACAACGCGGTTTGGCAAGAAGGACAGGATCTGGCCCGCAACCATGACTGGGATTATGGCGATGGCTATCAAGCAATCCGTCAAGTTATCCTGGCTCTGCCGGTTGGCGGCTCGTGAGAGCCTTGGGCCGACATCGCCATGTCGTAGCCGTGCGTTGACACAACTCCCCGCAAAAGCCTAAATCCGGTACAGATGGTCCTCTGCCAGCAACGGCAGGGGCTAAGAGGGAATGCGGTGCGGGACAAAAATCCCAAATCCGCGGCTGTCCCCGCAACTGTAAGCGAAGAGCCAAGGCCGAAAGCCACTGGGGCGTTCCCGGGAAGGCGGCTACCCAAGGCGATGACTCGCGAGCCAGGAGACCTGCCGTCTGCGACATTAGAATCCGATCGCCCGGCGGGTTTCCGGGCAAGGAGCCCGATTTTTGGATCATAACGGCAGTATTTCGGCTGGTGCAGCGGATGTTTCGTCCGCCGATGGCGATGCGTTGTCCGGCGTCACCGTCATCGTCTGCGCCTCCTGCCGCGACGAGACCGGCTCCGACGGCCACCCGCGTGCCGGGGAACTGCTCGCCGACGACACGCGCCGCGCCGCGGCGGAGGAAGCGATCCGGGTCCGCACTGTCGAATGCCTCGGCAACTGCAAGCGCCGCCTCAGCGCAGCGATCCTGCGCGACGGCTGCTGGAGCTATGTCTTCGGCGATCTGACCGCGACCAGCGGCGCCGACCTCGTCACCGGCGCCAAACTCTTCGCCACCTCCACCGACGGACTGATCCCATGGCGCGGTCGTCCCGATAGCCTCAAGCGCGGCCTCGTTGCCCGCATCCCTCCCCTCGACCTGTTGAAGGACTGATCATGACTGCCTCCGTCTCCCGCGTCCCTTGCACCGTCGTCACCGGCTTCCTCGGCGCAGGCAAGACGACGCTGGTCCGCCATCTCCTGGAAAACGCCGGCGGCAAGCGCATCGCGATCATCGTCAATGAATTCGGCGACATCGGCATCGACGGCGAAATCCTGAAGAGCTGCGGCATCGACACCTGCCCGGAGGAAAACATCGTCGAACTGGCCAATGGCTGCATCTGCTGCACCGTTGCCGACGATTTCGTGCCGGCGCTCGACCAGATCCTGTCGCTGGTGCCGAAAGTCGACCATATCCTGATCGAGACTTCGGGCCTGGCGCTGCCCAAGCCGCTGGTCCAGGCTTTCCAGTGGCCGACGGTGAAAAGCCGCGTGACGGTCGATGGCGTCATCGCCGTGGTCGATGGACCGGCGCTGGCCGAAGGCCGTGTCGCCAACGACATGGACGCACTCCAGGCACAGCGCGCGCAGGACGAGACGCTCGATCACGACGATCCGGTCGAGGAAGTCTTCGAGGATCAGATCGCCTGCGCCGACCTGATCATCCTGTCGAAGAGCGACCTGATGGACGCCGCCGGCTCGATCCGCGCCAACGCCATCATCAACGAGCACATCTCCCGCGCGGTAAAGATCGTGCCGACCTCGCAAGGCAAGGTCGACCCATCGGTGCTGCTCGGCCTCGGCCTCGCCGTGGAAGACGACATCGAAAACCGCAAAACCCACCATGACGACGAGCTCGACCACGAGCATGATGACTTTGACTCCTTCGTCATCGACATCCCATCGATCGCCAACCCTGATGAGCTGGCAAAACGCGTCGCCACCGCCGCCGAGGAAGAAAATGTGCTGCGCGTGAAGGGCTTTGTCGAGGTCGGCGGCAAGCCGATGCGGCTCCTGCTGCAGGCCGTCGGACCGCGTGTCAATCACTATTACGACCGCGCCTGGACGGCGCAGGACGACCGCCGCTCGCGCCTGGTCGTCATCGGACTGAAGGGGCTGAACCGCCCGGCCATCGAGCGTATACTCGCCGGCTGACGCAAACCACGGATCGCGATGCACATCCTCACCACGACCTCCGCCTCACTCGACGACCTCGCCGAGCCGGTCGATCTGCGGCAGACGCCGGCGGATGTGGTGGCCCTGTCCTTCACCGACAGTGATCTCGCCGGACTGGCCGCAGCCTGGAAGGCCAATGCCGGCCGCCTGCCCTCGATGCGGCTGGCGGCCCTGCGTGACCTGCGCCATCCGATGTCCGTCGACCTCTGGGTCGACAGCGTCGCCCGACACGCCAAGGTCATCCTCGTGCGCATCCTCGGCGGCTACGACTGGTGGCGCTACGGCTGCGACCAGCTTGCCTCGATCGCCCGCGCGCACGGCATCAAGCTGGCGCTGCTGCCCGGCGAATGCCGCGACGAGGATTTGCGCCTGATCGAAGCCTCGACGCTGCCGCGCGAGGAATTGGACGGCCTGCTCGACTATTTCCGCGAGGGCGGTCCTGCGAATATGAGCGCGCTGGTGCAGAAACTGGCGCGGCTGGCGGGGTCTGAAGCAGCAATTTCAGCGCCGGTCGCGGTACCGAAGGCGGGATTTTATGAGCCGGGACTTGGCGTCGTTGATGATCCGAGTGCTTTCCGGATATCGAAGAGCGGTAGCGACGCCGACAATTTCCGTGTTGCCGCCCGCACCATCCCCATCCTGTTCTACCGTTCGATGCTGCTGGCCGCCGATGTCGCACCGATCGACGCGCTTTTTGAAGCGCTGCGGCAACGCGGCATCAACCCAGTCCCCATCTTCGTCTCCAGCCTCAAGGACCCGGCGTCGCTGGCGTTCGTGGAAACCGCACTGGCCGCACTACAGCCTGCCGCCATCATCACCGCGACCGCCTTCGCTTCAGGCGCCGAACCCGGCGTCGAAACCCTGTTCGACCGTGCCGGCGTGCCTGTCTTCCAGGTCATTGTCGCCACCACCCGCCGCGACATCTGGGAAAACAACCAGCGTGGGCTGGCGCCCGCCGACCTCGCCATGCATGTCGTGCTGCCCGAACTCGACGGCCGCATCCTGGCTGGTGCTGTTTCCTTCAAGGGCGAGAGCGAGGTCGATCCCGTACTTGGTCACCGCGCCTTCGCCAACCGGCCGGAGCCCAACCGCGTCGCGCAGGTCGCGGACCGCGTAGCAGCCTTCATCCGGCTGCAGGAGACGCTCCGCGCCCAACGCAAACTGGCGATCCTGGTCCCCGATTATCCGAGTGCGCCCGGCCGCACCGGCTATGCCGTCGGCCTCGACGTGCCGTCCAGCGTGCTGGCCATGCTGCATGACCTGAGAGAGCTGGGCTACGCCGTTGACGGGATTCCGCAAACGCCGCGTGAGCTGCTGGATTTGCTGGAGCGCAGCGATACCGGGCTGAAACTGGAGGACTATCTCGACTTCTCGAAGGAACTTCCCGTTCAGGCACTCGCTACGGTCGAGGCAGCATGGGGCGCTGCCGATCCTTCACCCTCCCCCTTGTGGGGAGGGTCGGTTCGCGACATTCGCGAAGCGGGTGGCGCGAAACGGGGTGGGGGTAGCGGCGCTCTACCCCCACCCGGCCCTGCGGGCCACCCTCCCCACAAGGGGGAGGGTAAGCACTTCCCCTTCCGCGCCGCGACCTTCGGAAACGTCACCGTGGCGCTCGCCCCCGATCGCGGGCGCTCGAGGGATCGCCGCGCCGATTATCACGATCCGACGCTACCGCCGCGCCATGCGTTGATCGCCTTCGGCCTTTGGCTGCGCAAGTCGCTCGGCGTCCATGCGCTAGTCCATGTCGGCGCCCATGGCACGCTGGAATGGCTGCCGGGCAAGACGGTTGCGCTCTCGGAAAACTGCTTTCCCGAAATCGTCACCGGTCCCCTGCCCGTCGTCTATCCCTTCATCGTCTCCAACCCCGGCGAAGCGGCACAGGCCAAGCGGCGCATTGCCGCCGTCACCCTTGGCCATCTGCCGCCGCCGCTGACCGGCGCCGGGCTGGACGAGGACCAACACCGGCTCGAACGGCTGGTCGACGAATACGCCCAGGCCGACGGTCTCGACCGCCGCCGCCGCGACCGTCTGGCCAAGCTGATCGTCGACACCGCGCAGAAGACCGGCCTCGCCTCCGAAGCCGGCGTTGCCAGGACCGACGCGCCCGACGAAGCGCTGCGCCGCATCGATGCCTGGCTGTGCGACCTCAAGGATTTCGCCATCAAGGACGGGCTGCACGTCTATGGCCGCGCGCCAGCGGACGAGCCCGACGCCATGCGCCGCCAAAGTGCCGTGGCGGAGAAGACGGCGCTGCTTGCGGCGCTCGATGGCCGCCACGTCAAGGCCGGTCCAGCCGGTGCTCCGGCGCGCGGCCGTTCCGATGTCTTGCCCACCGGCCGCAACCTGTTCACGTCGGACCCGCGCACCATGCCGACGCCGACCGCCTATGACCTCGGCAAGGCGGCGGCGGAAGAAGTGGTGCGCGGCTACATGCAATCGCATGGCGACTGGCCGCGTTCGCTGGTCATCGATCTCTGGGGCTCGGCCTCGCTGCGCACCGGCGGCGAGGAGATCGCCCAAGGGTTGGCGCTGATGGGATGCCGGCCGCAATGGGATGCCGCGACCGGCCGCATCACCGGCATCGAGGTGCTGCCGCCGGCCACCCTCGGGCGCCCGCGTGTCGATGTCACATGGCGCATTTCCGGCCTGTTCCGCGACATGTTCCCGACCCAGATCGCGCTGATCGATGCCGCCGCCAACGCCGTTGCCGCCCGCGACGAGGAGGATTGCGAAAACCCGCTCGCGGCGAGAACCCGCGCCGACGGCAAGGTCAGCCCGCGCATTTTCGGCACCTCGCCCGGCACCTATGGCGCCGGCATCGAGGATTTGCTGTCGAGCGGCGACTGGGTGGCGCGCGAAGAGGTCGGCCGCGCCTATCTCGACGCCACCTCGCATGCCTATGGCGGCGCCGGGGGCGAAGGCGTGTCAGTACCCGGCGCCTTCGAGGGCCGCATCGCCGAAGCCGATCTTCTCGTCCACACCGGCGACGACCCCGGCCGCGACATTCTAGAAGGGTCCGCCGACGTCGCCTTCATCGGCGGCTTTTCGGCAGCGTTGGCCGCACTTGGCAGGAATGCCGACGTCATCGTGCTCGACACCACGGATCCGCAGAAACCGAAGCCGCGCTCGGTTGGTGAGGCGGTGGCCCGCGTCGTGCGCGCCCGCGCCGTCAACGCCCGCTTCATATCGGGCCAGATGCGCCATGGCCCGCGTGGCGCCTCCGAATTTGCCGAAACGGTCGACCGGCTGGTTGGCTTCGCCGAAACTACCCATGCGATATCGGGTACGCTGATCGAGGCGGTTCACGATGCCTATCTCGGCAATCCCGAGGTGCGCGCCTTCATCCTGCGCGAGAATCCCGCCGCCGCCAAAGTCATTGCCGAACGCTTCCTGTCGGCGCGCCGGCGCGGCCTCTGGCATCCCATGCGCAATTCCATCGACGACGATCTTGCCGCGCTGATTGCCGAGGCAGAGGCGCTTGGGGTTGCGGCATGAACGCCTTCTCGCGCCGCGGCGCCTGCCCCGCTTTGGCAGCCCCCATGCAGACCGGCGACGGCCTGCTGGTGCGGCTCAACCCCGTTGCTGGAGGCCCATCTTCTGGAGGATTGTCGCCGAAGCTCTTGATCGCACTCGCCGAATCTGCCCTGCGGCACGGCAACGGCATCATGGAAGTCACCGCCCGTGGCAGCCTGCAGATACGTGGCCTGACGCCGGAAAGCGCGCCGCTGCTGGCGACGGAAGTCGATGCGCTTGGCATCGCCGTGCGTACTGGTGTACCGGTCGAGACCGGGCCGCTGGCGGGCATTGATCCACGGGAGATTGCCGATCCGCGGCCGCTGGCGGACCAGATCAGGGCGGCGATCGAAGAGGCTGGGCTGACTCAGCGGCTTGGGCCGAAGGTTTCGGTCGTCGTGGACGGCGGCGGGCAACTAACTTTGGATGCGGTGACGGCCGACGTGCGGCTTGTTGCAACTCGCAGCGATGCAGGAGTTCGGTGGCTGATGTCTGTCGCAGGTGATGGGCGGAATGCGAAGCCGCTCGTCATGGTCGAGGACGAGGCGGCGCGCGACATTGCCGTTGCCGTGCTGAGGATGGTTGCCGAGAAAGGCCGCGGGGCTCATGCGAGGGATTTGTCGGAGAGGCAGCTGACATCGTTGGCAAGCTGGCACTCCGTCCCACCCCCCTCTGTCCTGCCGGACATCTCTCCCGCAAGGGGGGAGATCGGCAGTTCAACGGTCGGCTCTCCTTTTGCAGCGCCAGCTATTAGCGCCACGTCTGCAATTGGCGAAACCAGTGGTGACAGCGCAATCTCCCCCCTTGCGGGAGAGATGTCCGGCAGGACAGAGGGGGGTGGGCAGGATCGCCATCCTTCGCCGTCAACTCGCTCGCCCATCGGCATTTTCGACACGATCACAGCCAACACCGCTCTCGCCATCGCTCTCCCCTATGGCAGCATGCCGGCGGACAAGATCATCGGCCTCGCGCAGGGCGCCCTAACCCTCGGCACGTCAGAAATTCGCCTCGCCCCCGGCCGCGCCCTGCTGTTCCTCGGCCAGCCGGCAGCCGCCAGCCAGCCTCTTCAGCACACAGCCGCCACCCTCGGCTTCGTCACCGACCCGGCCGACCCGCGCACACGCATCGCCGCCTGCCCCGGCACGCCGGCCTGCGCTTCCGGCCGGATCGCCACGCGCGACATTGCCGAGACGATTGCCGTTGAAAACACCGACATCCTCGACTTCACGCTGCACATTTCCGGCTGCGCCAAGGGCTGCGCCCATCCGGGCAAAGCAGCGCTTACCCTGGTCGGCGGCGAAAACGGAGCCGGACTTGTCGTGAACGCGACGGCAAAGGCCCTTCCTGCCGGCTACAGGCCGGGCTATGACGCCGCGCGCGGCATCGGCCGCGTCGCGGCAGCGATCCGCCGCGCACGACTTCCCGGCGAAACCGCCGCCGCCTGCCTGACAAGGCTTGGCGCGGCCGGCATCGCCGAGGCTTACCGACAGGAATGAGCATGGCCGCCTACGACTACATCCACGACGGCACGGCGATCTACGAGCGCTCCTTCGCCATCATTCGCGCCGAGGCTGACCTGTCGCGCTTCTCCGAAGCCGAGGCCGATGTCGCCATCCGCATGATCCATGCCTGCGGGCAGGTCGAAGCCACCAGGCATTTTGTTTTTTCGACGGATTTCGTTGCCGCCGCGCGCGCAGCACTTTCGGCTGGCGCGCCGATCTTCTGCGACGCGGAAATGGTCTCGCATGGCGTCACCCGCGCCAGGCTGCCGGCGGGCAACGAGGTGATCTGCACCTTGCGCGACCCGCGCACGCACGAACTCGCCAAGGAGATCGGCAACACCCGCTCGGCCGCCGCGATCGACCTGTGGGGCGAGCGAATGGCCGGTTCGGTGGTCGCCATCGGCAATGCGCCGACCGCGCTCTTCTACCTCCTGGAAAAACTGCGCGATGGCGCGCCGAAGCCGGCAGCCATCATCGGAATGCCGGTCGGCTTCGTCGGTGCGGCCGAATCCAAGGATGCGCTGGCCGAGAATTCCTATGGCGTGCCCTATGCCATCGTGCGTGGCCGGCTGGGCGGCAGCGCCATGACCGCGGCCGCGCTCAACGCCCTGGCGAGGCCTGGCCTGTGAACGCGCTTCCCAAAGGCCGTCTCGTCGGCGTCGGCACCGGTCCCGGCGACCCCGAACTGTTGACGCTTAAGGCCGCTCGCGCCTTGGCCGAGGCCGATGTCGTGGCGTATTTCGCCAAGCGCGGCAACAACAGCAACGCGCGCGCCATCGTTGAAGCGCAATTCCGCCCGGGCATGACGGAACTGCCGCTGCTCTATCCCGTCACCACGGAAATCGACAAGGACCACGACGACTACCGCTCGCAGATCACCGGCTTCTACGAGGAGTCCGCCGAGAAGGTCGCCGAGCATCTTCAGGCCGGCAAGATGGTTGCCGTGCTGTCCGAAGGCGACCCTCTGTTCTACGGCTCCTACATGCATCTGCATGTCCGGCTCGCGCATCGCTTCCCGACGGAAGTCATTCCCGGCGTCACCGCCATGTCCGGCTGTTGGTCGGCCACCGGCCTGCCGATCGTCCAGGGCGACGATGTGCTGACCGTGCTGCCGGGCACGATGAGCGAGTTCGAGCTCACCCGGCGGCTGGCAGACACCGACGCCGCCGTCATCATGAAGGTCGGCCGCAACCTGCCCAAGATCAAGCGGGCATTGGAAGCCACCGGCAAGCTGCTGCGCGCCGTCTATGTCGAGCGCGGCACTATGGCGGGCAGCGTTTCGATGCGACTGGCCGACAAGCAGGACGACAAGGCGCCCTATTTCGCCATCGTGCTCGTCGCCGGCTGGTCCGGCCGGCCCGGCGTTTCGGGAGCACAGGCATGAGCGGCCGTCTGACAGTCATCGGGCTTGGACCGGGCAATGCCGATCAGGTCACACCGGAGGCCAGCCGCGCCGTCGCCGAGGCCAAATTCTTCTATGGCTACAAGCCCTATCTCGACAGGCTCGAATTGCGCGCGGACCAGACCCGCGTTGCTTCCGACAACCGCGAGGAACTCGCCCGCTCCAAGGACGCGCTGATAAAGGCCGCCGAAGGTCATGACGTCGCTGTCGTTTCCGGTGGCGATCCCGGCGTGTTCGCCATGGCAGCGGCCGTCTGCGAGGCGATCGAGGCCGGCCCGGCAGAATGGCGAGCGATCGATGTCGCTGTCGTGCCCGGCATCACTGCCATGCTCGCGGTTGCCGCCCGCATCGGCGCCCCGCTCGGCCATGATTTCTGCGCCATTTCGCTGTCCGACAATCTGAAGCCGTGGGACCTGATCGAGCTGCGCCTGCTGGCGGCAGCCGGCGCCGGCTTCGTCATCGCGCTCTACAACCCAATCAGCAAGGCGCGCCCCTGGCAGCTTGGCCGCGCCTTCGAATGCCTGACCGCGATCCTGCCGGGCACCACGCCGGTGATTTTCGGCCGCGCCGCCGGCCGCCCGGACGAGCGCATCGAGGTCACGCTGCTGGCCGATGTCGACGCGCAAAAGGCCGACATGGCGACCTGCATCATCATCGGCTCGCCGGAAACCAGGATCATCAAACGCGACGACAGACCGGCGCTGGTCTACACGCCGCGCTCGTCGACGGGTCAAAGAAAATGATCGACCCCAAACTGGTTGACAATGGCGGCCAGCGCTTCGACGGTTTCAGCCGAGGCAACGTCCGGCAGGGCCGGCCTGCGGACCATCACCACCTCGATGCCAAGCGCCCGCGCCGCGGCGATCTTGCCATAGGTCGCCTCGCCGCCGCTGTTCTTGGACACCACGACATCGATGCGATGTGTTTCGAGCAGCGCGCGTTCTTCCGTTTCGCGGAACGGACCCCGCGCCAGAAGATAGCTTGCATCCGGCACCGCCAGCTTCGGCTCGACCGCATCGACGCTGCGGATGAGATAGTGGTGCTGGGGCGCTGCTTCGAAAGCGGCAACCTCTTGCCGGCCCAGCGCCAGAAAAACCCGGCGCGGCGCGGGCCCCAACGCCCGCGCGGCATCGACTGTTGTATCGACCTGCGTCCAGCGGTCGCCTGCGACAGGCTCCCAGCCGGGGCGTCGCAATGCCAGGACAGGCACGCCGGCGACGCGCGCGGCTTGCGCCGCATTGGCGGAGATTTGCGCGGCATACGGGTGAGTGGCGTCGATCAGCAGGTCGATGCGCATCTCCAGCAGATAGGCAGCCAGCCCATCGGCGCCGCCAAATCCTCCGGTTCGCACCGGCACGCCCTGCGCAACCGGGCTTTCGGTGCGGCCAGCCAGCGACAGCGTGACCAGGCAATCGGCGCGTGCGGCCAGTTTTCCGGCCAGCTGCCGGGCTTCGGTGGTGCCGCCGAGGATCAGAATGCGGTGGGTCATCATGCCTGCTGAGGGTCCGCGCGTCGCCAAGCTCAACTCAAAATGGCTCACAATCGTCGGCCTCGGCGAGGACGGTTTAGCGGGTCTCGGCGACGAGGCCAAGCGGCTGATCGCCAAGGCGGAGATCATCTTCGGCGGCAAGCGGCACCTGGCGCTTGTCGCCTCCTTCGCCAAGGGTGAACCACGACCTTGGCCGGTTCCTTTCGATGCCGGGATGGCCGATGTGCTGGCGCTTGCAGGCAGATCGGTCTGCGTGCTCGCCTCCGGCGATCCGTTCTTCCACGGGGTCGGCGCCACCCTCGCCCGCAAGGTCAAGGCGCAGGAGATGCATGTCATTCCCGCGCCGTCGGCCGTTTCGCTGGCCGCGGCCCGCCTCGGCTGGTCGCTGCAGGATATCGAGACCGTGTCGCTGCATGGCCGGCCGCTCGACCTGATCCGGCCGCTGCTGCAGCCGAACGCGCGCATATTGGCGCTGACATCCGACGCGGAGGCACCCGCTGCAATCGCGCGCCTGCTGGTAGAACTCGACTTCGGCGCATCGCGGCTGACGGTTCTCGAGGCCCTGGGCGGGCCGAAGGAAACGTTGCGTTCGACCCATGCCGATGCCTTCGACTTCGAAAACATCAATCCGCTCAACGTACTGGCGATCGAAGTTGAATCCGGTCCGGATGCGCGAGTCCTGCCGCTGACGGTCGGGCTTGCCGACCATTTGTTCGACCATGACGGCCAGATCACCAAGCGCGAGATCCGCTCCATCACCCTTTCGGCGCTGGCGCCGAGGCGCGGCGAGTTGCTGTGGGACATCGGCGCCGGTTCCGGTTCCGTCGGCATCGAATGGATGCTCGCCCATCCCTCGCTGCGCGCCATCGCCATCGAGGCCGACCCGACCCGCGCCGCCCGCATTGGCCGCAATGCCGCAGCCTGCGGCGTTCCCGACCTCGTCGTGGTGGAAGGCAGCGCGCCCAAGGCCCTTGCCAGGCTGGACACACCAGATGCGATCTTTATCGGCGGCGGCGGCAGCGATGCCGGCGTGTTGAACGCTGCCATCAAGGCGTTGCGCCCCGGCGGCAATCTCGTCGCCAATGCGGTGACGCTGGAGATGGAAGCTTTGCTTCTTGCCCGCCATATCTCGCTTGGCGGCGACCTTACCCGCATAAACATATCGCGCGCCTCACCTGTCGGCTCGATGCAGGCCTGGCGGCCGGCCATGCCGGTCACGCAATGGAGCTGGGTGAAGCCATGATGGTCGCGGGCATCGGCAGCCGAAAAGGCGTGACGGTCGAGGACGTGCTGGCGGCGATAGAAACCGCACTGGAGGCGCATGGGCTGGCGATGACGGCGCTATCCGTCTTGGCCACCGCACCTCTGAAGCGGGTCGAAAAGGCCATCTTCGCCGCCGGACATCGGCTCAATCTTCCGGTCATCGTCGCCGATGCAGCCGCGATCGAGGCCGCTTCATCAGCCACGATCAGCCTCTCCGGCCTTTCACGAGATCTGGCCGGCACACCATCGGTTTCCGAAGCATCCGCCCTTGCCGTCGCCGGCAGAGGCGCCAGGCTGCTCGGTGCCCGCACGGTGCTCGGCCAGGTCACCTGCGCCATTGCCATCAGCGGAGATGCGCCATGACCGTGCATTTCATCGGCGCCGGTCCAGGGGCCGCCGACCTCATCACGCTGCGTGGCGCCAGGCTGCTGGCAAGCTGCCCGGTCTGCCTCCATGCCGGGTCGATCGTCGCGCCCGAATTGCTGCAGCACTGCGCGCCGGGGACAAAGCTGATCGACACCGCGCCGATGTCGCTCGACGAGATCGAAGCAGCGTATCTCGATGCCCACAAGGCCGGCCATGATGTCGCCCGGCTGCATTCCGGCGACCTTTCGGTGTGGAGCGCCGTTGCCGAGCAGATCCGACGGCTGGAAAAGCACGGCATTCCCTATACGCTGACGCCGGGCGTTCCCTCCTTCGCCGCTGCTGCCGCAGCACTTCGCCGCGAGTTGACTATTCCCGAGGTCGCGCAAAGCCTGGTGCTGACCCGCATCTCCGGCCGCGCCTCGAAGATGCCGCCCGGTGAAACGCTGGCCGGCTTCGGCCGCACCGGCGCGACGCTCGCCATTCATCTGGCCATCCACGCCATCGATCGCGTCGTCGCCGAGCTGACGCCGCACTATGGCGGAGATTGCCCGGTGGCGATCGTCTTCCGCGCCTCCTGGCCGGACGAGCGCGTGCTGACCGGCACGCTTGCGACCATCGAAGCGCGGTTGGCCACCGATCCGATGGAGCGTACGGCGATCATCTTCGTCGGCCGGTCGCTCGCGACGGAAGATTTTGGCGAGAGTTCATTGTACGACGCCCACTACCAGCGGCGTTTTCGCGGACGGGACGGATTGTGAGCGGCAGCACTGGGAACAAGGGCGACAACGCCACGCTCGAACAGGCTCTTGCGCGGCTGAACTTCAAGCCGCGCCGGCTTGAGCCTGGCCATGTCTGGCTGGCCGGCGCCGGCCCCGGCGATCCCGGCTGCCTGACCCTGGAAGTGCTGGCGGCTTTGGCCGAGGCGGATGCGCTGGTCTACGACGCGCTGGTCTCTCCCGATGTCGTCGCCGTTGCCGAAAGCGCCGAGCTTTTCTTTGCCGGCAAGCGCGGCGGAAAACCGTCGATGAAGCAGGACGACATCACCGCACTTTTGGTCAGGCTGGCGCGCGAAGGCCGCCGCGTCGTCAGGCTGAAGGGCGGCGATCCCTATATCTTTGGCCGTGGCGGCGAAGAAGCTTTGGCGCTCGCGCGGGAAGATATCCCGTTCCGCGTCCTGCCCGGCCTGACATCGGGGCTCAGTGCGCTGGCTGCGACCGGCATCCCCGCCACCATGCGCGGCATCAACAAGGCGGTGATCCTGGCCACCGGCCACGCCGCCGGCACCGATGACGACCTCGACTGGGCGGCAATCGCCCGCACCGGCCAGCCCGTCGTGGTCTATATGGGCATGGCCAATTTGCCCCTCATCGCCGCGGCACTGCTCGACGGCGGGCTGACGCCGGCGACGCCGGCGGCTGTGATCGTCGCCGCGACGACACCGCAGGAGCGAACGGTCGTCGCCACGCTCGCCACCATTGCCGAGGAAGCCGCCGCTGCCGGCCTCGCCTCGCCGGCGCTGATCGTCGTCGGCGGCATCGTCGCCATGCGCGCGGCACTGGCGGGGAAAGCATGACCGCCCGCGCCATCATCATCGGCGCGCCGCGGTCCGGCTCTGGCAAGACCAGCGTCACCATCGGCATCTTGCGCGCGCTGACCCGGCGCGGCCTGAAAGTGCGCGGTGCCAAATCCGGCCCAGACTATATCGACCCTGGCTTCCACACCGCTGCCACGGGGCTTTCCGGCGTCAATCTCGACAGCTGGGCCATGCCTCCCTCGCTGCTCAACGCACTCGCCGCGCAAGCAGCCGACGACACCGATTTCGTCATCCTCGAAAGCGCCATGGGCCTGTTCGATGGCATTCCGGCGGCTCCCGGCCGCACCGGTTCCGCGGCCGACCTGGCACGGCTCTACTGCCTGCCGGTGCTGCTGGTGCTCGACGTTTCCGGCCAGTCGACCACCGCGGCAGCCGTGGCCAAGGGTTTTGCCACCTACGATCCGGATGTGCGCATGGCCGGCGTCGTGCTCAACCGGCTGGGCAGCGAGCGCCACCGCCGATTGTCCGGCGACGCCATCGAGGCAATCGGCCTGCCGGTCGTCGGCGCCATCCTGCGCGACCCCACGCTCAATCTGCCGGAGCGCCACCTCGGCCTCGTCCAGGCCGGCGAATACGACGACCTGATGGCGCATCTCGACCGGCTGGCCGACATGGCCGAAAAGTCGCTCGATCTCGATGCCCTCATGGCCCTGGCGACACCCCTCACCCCGGCACCAGGCGGCTTCGCCGATGCACTGCCGCCGCCCGGCCAGCGGATCGCACTGGCCGAGGATGCCGCTTTCACCTTCCTCTACCCGCATGTGGCGGCCTACTGGCGCAAGGCGGGCGCGCAGATCGTCCCGTTCTCGCCGCTCGCCGACGAAGCACCCGACGAGGATTGCGACGTCTGCTGGCTGCCCGGCGGCTATCCGGAGCTTCATGCCGGCCGGCTCAGCGCCGCCGCGAATTTCCGCGTGGGAATGGCAAGGTTCGCCGCGACGAAACCCATCCATGGCGAGTGCGGCGGCTTCATGGTGCTTGGTGAAGCGCTGGAGGACGCGTCGGGCGAAACGCACAAGATGCTCGGCCTGCTCGGCCATTCCACCAGCTTTGCCAAGCGCAAGATGAACCTCGGTTACCGCGAGGCGCGGCTGCGCGCCGCTTGTCCGCTGGGCACACAAGGCGCGCTGATCCGCGGCCACGAATTTCACTATGCGCAGATGACGGCCAGCGGCAATGATGAGCCGCTGGCCGATCTCGCCGACGGCCAGGGCAATCCGATCGGCGCCTCGGGGTACCGGCGCGGCCATGTCAGCGGCACCTTCTTCCACGCCATTGCGAGGGGCTGAAGTATGATCCCGAAAAGTGGCAACCGGTTTTCGGAAAAAATCAGGCTCAAACTCCAGGACCTTTCGCCCCGGCAGATCTTCGATGACATCGCGCTGTGCCTGGTCTTCTTCACAAGGCTGCCGCTGCCCGTCTTCGACTTTCGCGGCCGAAGCCTTGCCGCCGCGATCTGGGCAGCACCCGTTGCCGGCCTGGTCGTCGGCCTGATCGGCGCGATCGTCTTTGCCACGGCGGAACGGTTTGGCCTTGCCATAGGCCCGGCGGCAGCGCTTGCCCTGGTTTCAACCATTCTCACCACCGGCTGCCTACACGAGGACGGACTGTCCGACGTCGCCGACGGCTTTGGCGGCGGCAAATCGCGCGGTCGCAAACTCGACATCATGCGCGACAGCCGCATCGGCGCCTACGGCGCCATGGCGCTGGCTCTTTCCTTGCTGATCCGCTGGAGCGCGCTTTCGGAATTCGTCGAACCCACGCAGGCCCTGTTCGCCCTCGTAGCGGCACACGCGGCCTCGCGCGGCGTGCTGGGCGCCTTCATGCACCTGCTGCCCCCGGCGCGCTCCGATGGCCTCTCTGCGGATGCCGGCACCGTCTCGGTCGAGACCGCCATTGCCTGCGCCGTGCTCGGCGCGATACCGCTGCTCTTGCTCGGGCTCGGCGGCGCCATTGTCGCGCTCATCCTGCTTGGCCTGCTGTTTGCCGCGTTCCGCACCCTGTGCCTCAACCAAATCGAAGGCCAGACCGGCGACACGATCGGCGCCTTGCAGCAGCTGAGTGAAATCGCCGTGCTGCTCGTCGCTTCCGTAGCCCTCTCCTGATTCCCCTTGGCCTGATTCCCTTTCGGAGACTTTGCCCCCATGCCCTTCAAATCACTCGATGAACTGCGCGCCGCCTGCGTCGATCTACCTGCCGGCAGCGATGCCGCCGCCAATGCGGTTGCCCGCCGCCAGGACACGCTGACCAAGCCGCAAGGCAGTCTCGGCCGGCTGGAAACGATCGCCGCATGGCTGGCACGCTGGCAAGGTCGTGAGATGCCGAAATTGGACCGGGTGAAGGTTTTCGTCTTCGCCGGCAACCACGGCGTCACCGCGCAAGGCGTGTCGGCCTATCCTTCCGAAGTCACGGTGCAGATGGTGGCGAATTTCGCCGGCGGCGGTGCCGCCATCAACCAGCTTGCCCGCATCGCGGGCGCCGAACTCGACGTCATTCCGCTCGATCTCGATCATCCCACGGGCGATTTTACGCAAACGCCGGCGATGGACGACAAGGCGTTTCTCGCCGCCGTGTCGGCCGGCTATGACGCGGTGACAAAGGACCTGGATCTGGTCTGCTTCGGCGAAATGGGCATCGGCAACACCACGCCGGCGGCCGCCATTTCAGCCGCCCTGTTCGGCGGTGGTGCTGAAAAATGGACCGGGCGCGGCACCGGCGTCGACGACGCCGGCCTCAAGCGCAAGGTGGTCGCCATCGAGGCCGGCCTGAAGCGCCACGCCGCTGCCCTTGCCGATCCGCTTGGTATCGCTGCCGCGCTTGGCGGTCGCGAACTCGCCGCCATCTTCGGCGCCACGCTGGCCGCCCGTCATCTGGGCATACCCGTGCTGCTCGACGGCTTCGTCTGCACCGCCGCGGCAGCACCGCTGGCAAGGCTGCACCCAACCGGGCTCGCTCACACCATATCAGCCCATGTCTCGGCCGAATCCGGCCACCGCAGCCTGCTCGAAGCGCTCGGCCTGCCGCCGCTGCTCGATCTCGGCATGCGGCTCGGCGAAGGCTCCGGCGCCTGTCTCGCCGTCAACATCGTCCGCTCGGCACTGGAATGCCATGCGAGGATGGCTAGCTTTGCCGAGGCGGGTGTTTCGGAGAAATAATTTGCCGCCGATGAAGCTTGACCGATCGCCATGACGGTCAAGTTCAACGCCAGTCTCGGCAAGCCCGCACCATAACCGGCGCATGCCCGAGACGCGTCAACGCGTCTCGCTTTCAGGTCTTTCCACCAAGTCTTTGAAGAATTTGGTGGGTGCGCACAGGATTGAACTGTGGACCCGCTGATTAAGAGTCAGCTGCTCTACCAACTGAGCTACGCACCCACTCGGCCGGCAAAAACCGGCGTTGGCGGGCATATAGCCGCCACCATCGGTCCTGTCCAGCCCTGCCGGAATCATTTCCCGACAAATCGACCAAGCCCGCTTACGATCAAACGAACAGCTTGCCTTCCGCCACCTTGACCGCGTTGCCGCCGATGCGCGCCGAAGTCAGTTTTCCGCCTTGCACGGTCAGTTCGAGGCGGATGCGCGACGGCCGGCCCATCTCCAGCCCCTGCTCGATCCACAGCTGCGAAACACCGTCGGTCGGCGCGTCGAAATGCATGATGGCGCCGGCGAAGGCCGCAGCCGCCGAACCGGTCGCCGGATCCTCATAGGACGGCGTGCCGGGCACGATCATGCGCACATGGAATGCACTTTCGTGGTTCACCGTCTCGCGGCAATAGACATA
Source organism: Mesorhizobium calcicola (assembly GCF_042682105.1). Taxonomy (NCBI): domain Bacteria; kingdom Pseudomonadati; phylum Pseudomonadota; class Alphaproteobacteria; order Hyphomicrobiales; family Phyllobacteriaceae; genus Mesorhizobium; species Mesorhizobium calcicola. The sequence goes on along the minus strand of NZ_JBHUGY010000055.1, from coordinate 21,067 downwards.
GGGGCTGGCGAAGGCCCACTCGCTCTTGCGTGGCGCCAGTTCCGACCACGCCTGGTTGTCCAGACGGATTCGGCCCGCCGCCTCGAGATTTGCAACCGGGATGGTGACGTAGGGCACGCCCGCCGACCAGAACGAGACGCGGTGATTCTCGAAGCCGATTTCATGCGGCGCCAGCCCAAGGGCCGCGCCGATCGCCTCCGGATCGGCCTCGAGCTTCAGCGGCTCCGGCAGCTTCGCCAGGTCGAATTCGGCAAAGGTGGCGCCGTCGTGCCTGCTGACGGCGCAGCGCACCGGGCCGATGTTTTCCTCCAGCACGAAGATGCCGGCGCCGCCGTCATTGTCGGCAAATTCGGCCAGAGCGATATCGCCCTGCTCGGCCAGCGCGATCGCCGAGCCCACGGTTGGATGGCCGGCGAACGGCATTTCATAGTCCGGCGTGAAGATGCGGATACGGTTTCGATGCTTGGGATTGTCCGGCGGCAGCACGAAGACCGTTTCCGACAGGTTGAACTCGCGCGCGATGGCCTGCATCGCGGCCGTGTCCAGACCTTTGCAATCCAACATCACGGCCAGCGGGTTGCCGGCCAGTCGCTCGGTCGTAAACACATCGTAAAGCAAATAATTCCGGGTTTGCATTCCTGCCTCAATCCCAACATGGGCGAAATTTAATTTGATATTTGAGCCTGTCAGCCTGATCTGTGCACAGATAGGGACATTGCGCATCATAGGGGTCCGACGTGGACCAGATTGTCAATCCGCCAAAGACGGAATCGGATTCCGCCATCGAGACGGCGCTCGGGCTCGACAGGCAAGGCCTGCGCAAGACGCGCCGGCGTGGCTGGCTCTATGCGCTGCTGACGTTGATCGTGCTCGCCGCCGGCCTTGGCGCGTATCAGTGGTATGCCGGCTCGCCCACCAAGATCGACTACACCACCATGCCTGCCGCCAAGGCCGATCTCACCGTCGAGGTCTCGGCGACCGGCACGCTGCAGCCCCTCACCCAGGTCGACATTTCCAGCCAGTTGTCCGGCATCATCCGTTCGGTCTCCGTCGAGGAGAATCAGCGGGTCAAGAAGGGCGATGTGCTGGCGGCCCTCGACACCGCCAAGCTGCAGGTCCAGATCGAGCGGGCGCAGGCATCCGCCAAGGGAGCGGCCGCCAATGTCGAGGACGCCACGGTGACGCTCGCCGAGAACGAAAAGGCGCTTGTCCGCGCGGCGGCGTTGACCAAGCGTGGCATGGCGACCGATCAGTCGCTCGAGGCAGCGGCCGCGACGCGCGACCGTTCCAAGGCGGCGCTCGACAGCGCTGAGGCCAATCTCGCCATCGCCAATGCCGACCTGAAATCGCAGCAGACCGACCTCGCCAACAGCACCATCTATGCGCCGATCGACGGCATCGTGCTGACGCGCTCGGTCGACCCCGGCCAGACGGTCGCCTCCTCGCTGCAGGCGCCGGTGCTGTTCATCATCGCCGCCGATCTGAAGAACATGGAACTGGTGGCGGCGGTCGACGAGGCCGACATCGGCGCGGTCAAGACCGGCCAGCATGCCCGTTTCACCGTCGATGCCTTCCCGGACCGGCCGTTCGATGCCGAAATCCGCGACATCTCCTATGCCTCGGTCACCACCGATGGCGTCGTCACCTACAATGCGCGGCTTGAGGTCGACAACAACGAGCTGCTGTTGCGGCCCGGCATGACCGCCACGGTTTCGGTCGTCACCCGGCAGGCCAAGGGTGTGCTCACCGTGCCGGCCACCGCCTTCCGTTATCGCCCCGCCCAGCAGGCGGCCCGCGGCTGGAGCCTCAGCGACCTGTTCACCGGCCGCATGGGTCGTCCCGGCGGCAACCGCCAGCGCCAGGCCGCGACGGTGCCCACAGACGGCTCGCGCACGCTCTATGTGCTGGAGAACGGACGGCCGCATCCGGTCAACGTCAAGATCGGCTCCACCGATGGCGAACTGACCGAGATCACCTCGGGCCTGAAGGAAGGCACTGAGGTCATCACCGCGTCGCAGCAGCGGAGCTGAGGCCGTGGCTGCGAGCGCCACCCTCATCACCTTCGACAAGGTCTGGAAGAGCTATGGCCAGGGCGAGGCCAAGGTGCATGCGCTGGCCGGCGTCGACCTTGCCATCCGGCGCGGCGAATTCGTCGCCATCATGGGCCCGTCGGGCTCCGGCAAGTCGACGGCGATGAACATCATCGGCTGCCTCGACACGCCGACTGCCGGCACCTACTCATTCATGGGCATCGACGCTGGCCGGCTCGACCGCAACCGCCGCGCCATGCTGCGCAACCTCTATGTCGGTTTCGTCTTCCAGGGCTACAATCTCTTGGCCCGCACCACGGCGGCGGAAAATGTCGAACTGCCGCTGATCTATCGCGGCGTTGCCGCCCGTGAGCGCCACGACCTCGCCATGCAGGCGCTGGCCCAGGTCGGCCTTGTCGGCCGCGAGCACCACACGCCGGCAGAACTCTCCGGTGGCCAGCAGCAGCGCGTGGCGATCGCGCGCGCCATCGTCACAAGGCCGACGCTGCTCGTCGCCGACGAGCCGACCGGCAATCTCGACACCGCTCGCACGCACGAAATCATGGAGTTGCTGACGCAGCTCAACACCGAGCTCGGCCTGACCATCGCCATGGTCACGCACGAGGCCGACGTCGCCGGCTACGCCGGGCGCACCATTCGCTTCCTCGACGGCCATGTCGCCTCCGATTCCAAGAATCTAGAGGTGGCCTAACCATGATCTGGGAAACCGTCCGCCTCTCGCTCCGCTCGATCCGCCGCAACGTGCTGCGCTCGTTCCTGACCTTGCTTGGCATCGTCATCGGCGTTGCCGCAGTCATTGCCATGCTCACCATCGGCTCGGGCACCACCGAAAAGGTCAAGGCCGACATCTCCAAGCTCGGCAGCAATCTGCTGGTCGTCCGCTCCGGCCGCCCGGCCGGCCCCGGCGGTCCGGGCGGGCTCGACCCGGTGGTCCGTCCGCTGGCCGAAAAGGACCTCGCGGCACTGGTCGCGCATCTGACGGGCGCGCGCGCCATCTCGCCGGCCTCGCAAAAGCAGGTGCGTGTCATCTTCGGCACCGAGAGCCTGACCTCGGGCGTCACCGGCACCGATAGCGCCTATCTCGATGCGCGCGACTGGAAGCTGGTGTCCGGCCGCCCGTTCAGCGATTCCGAAACCCGCTCGGGCACCGGCGTCTGCCTGATCGGCGAGACGGTGCGCCAGCAATTCTTCGGCGCCGGCGATCCCGAGGGCGAGATCATCCGCGTCAACCGCACCTCCTGCAAGATCATCGGCCTGCTCGAACCCAAGGGCTACACCGGCTTCGGTCAGGACCAGGACAACGTCGTCTTGATGCCGCTGCACGCCTATCAGCGCCGTATCGCCGGCAACCGCGACATCGACAACATCTACATCGCCGCCGACGACCGCACGCCGACCAGCGAACTGCAGCCGCGCGTCGAGGACATCTTGCGCGACTCACGTCGCATCACCCCCGACCGCGAGAGCGATTTCGCCATCCGCGACATGACCCAGATCGCCGACGCCATGGCCAGCGCCACCACCACCATGACCGGCATGCTGGGCGCCGTTGCTGGCGTCAGCCTGCTAGTCGGCGGCATCGGCATCATGAACATCATGCTGGTCTCGGTCACCGAGCGCACGCGCGAGATCGGCATCCGGCTTGCCATCGGCGCGCATGAAAAGCACATCCTCATCCAGTTCCTGGTCGAGGCGACGGTGCTGTCGCTGCTTGGCGGCATCATCGGCATCCTGATCGGCCTGGCGCTGGCCGGTCTCGCTGCAGCGACGCTTGCCATCCCCTTCGCGCCAAGCCCGGCGGTCATCCTGCTCGCCGTCGGCTTTTCGGCGCTGATCGGCATGGTGTTCGGTTTCTTCCCGGCGCTGCGTGGTGCAAGGCTCGACCCGATCGACGCGCTACGGCACGAGTAAGCCCAGGCCAGCCGCCACAACGATCTCGCCGGGGGGTCTCTTCCGCGTCGTGAATTTCCCAGGCGGCCGACCGCGAGATCGACGGCTTCATCACCCTCCCAAGTTCGCGCCCAGGGTGACGAGAAGCTCGTCCAGCTGTTCGAACTGCTCGGGCATCCCATCCTCCATTCCGGCGATGGCCTCGTCGAGCGCTTCCTTCGAGGGATAGAGTTCGTGCAGCACCAGCAGCGTCTTGCCGTCTTTTTCTTCGAAGGTCACGGTGGTCACCGCGGCGTCCTCACTTTCCTCATTCGTCCAGACGAGGCGGGAGTTAGGTATCACTTCGATGTACTTACCGAAGAATGCCATAGCGCTTGAGTCATCGCGGCCAAACGCAACACGGTACCCGCCTCCGACACGAACATCCATCTCGCAGGAAAGCAGAGGCACGCCCGTCGACTTCGGTGCCCACCACTGCATGAACAGCTCGGGCCTGGTCCACGCCTCGTACACGATACGCGCCGGGCCATTGAACGTTCGCGTAACGACGAGCTCTCGCTCGGACTTCCGTTCGATCGTCGTGCGGCTATTCATGGGGGTGGGCTCACTCTCTCTTCTTGCGTCCATCGGCTTTCTCCTTCCGTTTCAATTCCTCGACAACCTTGTCCAACTCATCGAAGCGTGCGTCCCAGAGCTGGCGGTACCTCTCGATCCATGCCGCCTCTTCCTCCAGTCGGCGCAGGCCGAGCTTGCAGGTCCGCACGCGCCCGACCTTCTTCGTGGTGACGAGCCCCGCCTGCTCCAAGACGCCGACATGCTTCTTCATGCCCGTGAGGGTCATATGGAACTTCTCGGCAAGCTCCGTGATCGAAGCATCGGAACGTCCGAGTTGCTCCAGAACACCGCGTCGGGTGGTGTCCGAGAGCGCGGCGAACGAGGCATCGAGACGGGGGCGAATATACTGAACCATGTGGTTCAGTGTTAGCACACGGATTGGCGGCATGCAATGGAGCTTCCGGCGCGCTGCGTGTCCGCCGCCATCGCTTCCAAATCGACCTCATTTCGATGCAGTTTCGATCGACACGGCGATCTCCAGGCCTTAAGGCAAGATATCTGTGGTCGGGGGCGAACAACGCATGAGCAAGAAAGCACGACTGATCCTGGTGATGGTCATCATCGAGGCTGTCCTTGCAGGCATCTGGTGGTATCTCGCCCGCTTCGGCATGGCCAATCCCGATCGCGTCACCGCCGATTTCCAGGCAGTCGTCGGACAGACCATGGGAATGGCGATGGGCGGCTTGCTGGGTCTCGGCTTTATCTTGTTCTTCGTCGCCGCCCGCAACGATCGCAAGGCGGCGCAGGACAAGCCGCGTCGTTAATCGACGCCCGCAAAATGCCACTCGATCAGCGGCTTCATGTGCGGCGCCAACCCGTCTGGCAGGTCGGCGGCATGGCGGATGATGATCGGCCCCTCGATCTCCGGCTCGGTCTCGGTGGCGACGAAGGCGCTGATGCGCTGGGCAATCTCGTCGGCCGGCGCCGTCTCGCGGTAGCGGCGGAAGATCACCGTGCCGCTGGTCGTCGACAGGACATGGTAGCGTCTGCCCCGTTCAGCATCTGACAAGTCGAGGCCTGTTTCCTCACGCACCTCGCGGATCATGTTGAAATCGACGTCGACCAGGCCGTCGCGAAAGTCGTCCGGCTCGAACGAACCGGCGGCGAAATAGACGCGCCCCGCATTGACCGTGTGTGAACCCATGCGGATCGCCACCAGCGCATTGTCGCCGGCCACCAGAATGGCATGGGCATAGGCGTGCTCGGCGCCTGAATTCTCGCGCCGCTTACGCCAAAGCATGAAGGTGGAGTAGTTGACCGCATGGCAGCGGCCGACGAGACGGTTGTCGCGATACGCCAGTCGCGACAGCAGCACCACCGTGCCGTCGAACAGCGCCGGCTTGGCTGAGATCTCGCGCTGCCAGTTGTCGGCGATGGCCTCCGCATTCTCCACCGCGAACGGGTGCGGGCCGGGATCGAGCCGGACGTCGACGGCATCGACCGGCAGGATGACATTGCGTGGCAGGTCGAAACTCATTGGCGTATCAGGCCATGTCCAGGGTGATCGCCACCGGGCAGTGGTCCGATGCCTTCGGCCGGTCCCAGCCGGCGCGCGGAAACCGGTCAACCTCCTGGCCGGGTGGGAAAATCGTGCGCCAGGGCTGGCCGTTGCGGATGATGTCGGGAACGGCCGTCGCGTTGCTGGCGGCGAACCCCTTCGACAAAAGGATGTAGTCGAGCTGGCACAGATGCCGTTCTTCCGGTCCGCGCGTGTGGTAAAAACTCCAGCGGTTCATCTCCGGCCGCCGCTCGACGACGTTTTCGCAGAAGCCGCCAGCGGTCAGCACGTTGATGCAGGACTGGTTCTCGTCGACCACCTCGAAGCGGTAGCCGTCGACGGCATCGCCGGCGATCTTCACGCGCTGCCGGTAGTCGTTCATGTCGCCGCAGATCGCCCAGCGCTTGTCGGCGGCGTGGTCCTTGCCGAAACGCTCCTCGATGATCCGCCGCACCGCTTGAGCCTCGGCAATGCGGATCGGCATCGTCGCTTCGCGCCCGTCGAGCCCGTTGCGCGGCGAGCCCATCGACTTGAAGTGCACCAGATAAAGTGTCAGCGGCACGCCGCCCACGGACACATCGACTTCCAGGCAGTCGCGCCGGAAGATGCGCTCATTGGCCTGGTTGCCGAGTGCCGCCAACTCGGCTGTGTGCAGCCCGAACTGTTCATAGGTGACGTAGGCGTGGCTGGTCATGCGCACGAATTCGATCGGCTGGCCCTGCGCGGTTTCGTTGCGCATCATCACGGCGACGTCGATGCCGCGCGAATCATTGCCGGCAGTGGTGTATTTCTGCCGGTAGCCCCGCCCCACCATCTTGAACAGATAGCCGTATTCGAAGGCCTTCAGCGCCTCGATATTATCGACCTCCTGCATGCAGATGATGTCGGCGCGGGTGGCCGCGATCGCCAGCGCCGTCAGTTGGCGCGTATCGTCGGACTGGGCGATGGCGCGGGCCTGCTCCAGCATCTTGTATTCCGCCTCGCTCTGGATGTCGAACAGCGCCAGCGTGCGATCCTCGTTGAGCTGGTTGCGATAGCCGGAAAAATCGAACCTGTTCATCAGGTTCTCGACATTGAAGGTGGCGAGGCGCAGCGACATGTCATGACCTTTGCCCGCAAGCGCGGCAGAAAACAAGGTCGCGGAACCATCGGCGGAGATCGATTGGTCCTGATGCCACTCGCGCCATGGTTGACGGAACCTTTCCGTTCATGCGCCGTTCAGATGCAAACACGCACAGTAGGCCCCCAGGGTAGGCGTGGGGCCTGTATCTCTTGGAGAGTGCAATGAACTCGCTCTTTTCTTCCACGGTCAAATCAGGGCTGATAGCCCTTGGTATCGTCTCCGGCGTCACGGCGCCGTCGGCCGCAGGCCCGATGATGCAGCCGGATATGTCGATTCCCACCAGCACGGCGGCGCCGGCGATCACGCCGGTCCGCGATGAGTGGGCGGGCGGCAATAACCGGCAATTCTACAACGATTGGAGATGGCGCAGGTCTGGCAACTGGAACGGGGGCCACAGACACTGGAACGGAGGCGGCGGAAACTGGAACGGGGGCGGCGGAAACTGGGACAATGGCGACAACTGGCGTTGGCGCCATGGTCGCCATCATTATCGCGGCGGCCGTTACTACGATGACGGCGCGGCTGCCCTTCTGGGCCTCGGCCTTGGGCTCGGCATTGGCAGCATGTACAACAACTACAATTACTACGATGCGCCGCCGCGCCGCTACTACCGCACCTATCGGACGCATAGGCTTTCGAGCGCACATGTCCAATGGTGCTACGACCGCTACCGGTCGTATCGCGCCTGGGACAACACGTTCCAGCCCTACAACGGTCCGCGTCAGCAGTGCTGGTCGCCCTATAGCTGAGCCGGCCTGGTCGAGTTGACCGACACAGAATGAAAAACGGCGCCCCATGGCGCCGTTTTTTGATTTGGCTGTTCGAAGCTGCTTCTTCTCCGAACGTGGGCAGGCTCAGTTCTTGGCCTTGTCGACCAGCTTGTTCTTGGAAATCCACGGCATCATCGCGCGCAGCTTGGCGCCGACTTCCTCGATCTGGTGGCTGTCGTTCATACGGCGGATGCCCTTGAAGCGCGACATGCCGGCGCGGTATTCCTGCATCCATTCCGAGGTGAATTTTCCGGTCTGGATGTCCTTCAGCACGCGCTTCATCTCGGCCTTGGTCTCGGCGGTGATGATGCGCGGGCCCGAGACATATTCGCCCCATTCGGCGGTGTTCGAGATCGAGTAGTTCATATTGGCGATGCCGCCTTCATAGATCAGGTCGACGATCAGCTTGACCTCGTGCAGGCACTCGAAATAGGCCATCTCCGGCGCATAGCCGGCTTCCACCAGCGTCTCGAAACCGGCGCGGATCAGCTCGACCAGGCCGCCGCACAGCACGACCTGCTCGCCGAACAGGTCGGTCTCGCATTCCTCGCGGAAATTGGTCTCGATGATGCCCGAACGGCCGCCGCCGACGCCGCAGGCGTAGGACAGAGCCAGGTCGAGCGCGTTGCCCGAGGCATCCTGGTTGACGGCGACAAGGCACGGCACGCCGCCGCCCTTCTGGTATTCGCCGCGCACCGTGTGGCCGGGGCCTTTCGGCGCAATCATGACGACGTCGACCGAAGCCTTCGGCTCGATGAGGCCGAAATGCACGTTGAGGCCGTGCGCGAAGGCGATCGCCGCGCCGTCGCGGATGTTCGGGGCGATCTCGTTCTTGTAGATGTCGGCCTGCAGCTCGTCAGGTGTCGCCATCATCATCAGGTCGGCCCATTTGGCGGCGTCCGCAACGCTCATCACCTTGAGCCCATCGGCCTCGACCTTCTTGGCGGTCGCCGAGCCGGCCTTGAGGCCGATGGCGATGTCCTTGGCGCCCGAATCCTTGAGGTTGAGCGCATGCGCCCTGCCCTGGCTGCCATAGCCGATGATGGCGACCTTCTTGCCCTTGATCAGGTTGAGATCGGCATCGCGATCGTAATAGACACGCATTTTGTCTTCCTTCCCGTTTTATGAATCAGAGGCCTTGCGGCCGGTTGTTGCTCCATGAAGAGCGAGAAACTGCTGCGTCGCCCGCGCGGCATCGCCGCCGATCGCCGCCTCAGTCAATTCCAGCCGGTCGCCGAGCAGCAGGCGGATCTGCACGTCGCGGGCGACCAGCCCGAAAAAGGTGCGGAAGGCCGTTTCGGCATCCGCAAAGTCAAGCAGCCCGGCCTGTCGTCCGGCTTCAAGCACCGGTTTCAGTCGCTTGGCCAACGCAAAGCGGCCATTCTCCAGCACGACGGCGCCAAGGTCATCCTTGCCCGAACCGGCATGACCGACCGCTACGCGATTGAGCGCGATCGAGGTGTCGCTCGAAATCACCTTCAGCCAGTCGGAAGCGAAGCGTTCGAGGCTCGCCGTCAGCGAGGCAAGATCGAGCCCCTTGCCATCGACCTGCGCCACCCGCACCTTGGATGCCTGCCACTGCACCGTCGCAGTCAACAGCCCGTCACGGTCGCCGAACCATTTGTAGAGCGTTTCCTTGGAACAGCTCGCCCGCCGCGCCACGGCGGTCATGGTCAATTGATCGCCCTCCTCGACCAGCAGCCGAAGTGCAGCGTCGAGCACGGCTTTCTGCCGCTCCGTCAGCACTTCGCTGGTGTCGATCTCGGGCACGATGTGCAACACGCTCTTCCCTCGGCAGGCGAGGCCGTCCGGTCTTTCCGGATAGCCGTACCGTACGTTACGGTTCGCCGCTTCTATGGCGTATTGTTCCGAGCCTTGCAAGCCCTATTTCTATCAGTACGGCGTCGGCGCCGGACGGCGTGCGCGGGGAAAGAAAGTGCTGATCGGATTGCTTGCCTTGACGGTTGCCGCCGCATTCTCTGGCACCGCGATCTATGTCAGTGTCGCAGAGCAACCGGCGCGGCTTCGTCTCGACGACAAGGCGCTGCTGCAGGAATGGCAGCCTTCCTACAAGCGCGGTGCCGCCATGCAGGCGTCGATTGCCATTGTCGCCTGTGTTCTCGGTCTCATCGCCTGGTGGCAGACCGGCGGTCCCGCCTTTCTGGTGGGCGCGGTACTGATCATCCTGCCCTGGCCGTGGACGCTTATCGCCATGATGCCGACGAACAAAGTATTGGAGGCGATGGACGCAGGCACCAGCAATCCGCAAGCGAGATCCTTGATTGTCAAATGGGGCGACATGCACCTGGTTCGCGCGACACTTGGCGTGCTGGCGACATTGGCCTTTCTCTCGGGCAGCCATCTGGTCTGACATTCAGCCTCACCGGCGGTACATCATCGGTCCACAACCGGCGGATGGCGCAATCGGCCAAGCAGGGCCGAGACCATGTTTAGCTCGTCCCCAGAGAGTTTGGCGCCGATCAGTTCGGTGATCGACCGTCCATAGACGGCCCACATCTGGCGGCGCATCTCGCGGCCCTTGACCGTGATGCGGATGGTCTGGCCGCGGCCGTCATCGGCCACCGGCAGTTTTTCGACCAGCCCGTCAGCCTCGAGGCGCGCCAGCAGCCGCGAGATGTTGTATTGCGCAAACAGAGTGCGCTCGATCAGCTGGAATGGCCGCAAGCCGCTCTCGCCCGCCTCGGCGAGCTCGTGCAGCACGTCGTACCAGGCAAGCGGCGGCAGGCCGCTCACCTTCAGCGCCTCTTCAGCAGTTTCCACAAGCTGGCGCGAAACCCGCATCAGGCGGGCCCAGGCCTTGATGGCTTCGGGCGATGGCATGGCTTTCTCGGTCATGGCCCACCCTAGGCGATAGATGCAGATGCATCAAGCTTGACGATCAATGCAACTGCATCTACATAGATGCAATTGCATTAACATCGAAAGGCAAACCCATGAAACACGAAATCTGCAAGGTCGCCGACGTCCCTGAGACGGGCAGCCTGATCGCCCAGTTCTTCGGCCGTGAGGTCCATGTCTATCGCAGCGGCGAGCGTATCCGCGCTGCCGCCAATGCCTGTCTGCATTTCGGCGGACCGTTGGACTGCAAGGATGGCAGGCTGGTCTGCCAATGGCACGGCGCCGCCTTCGACATGGCATCGGGCGATCGCCTTGACGGTCCCGCGCCCAAGAATTCCCGCCTGATGTTCCTGTCGACGCACGTCGAGAACGGCGCGTTGAACTATGTCTGGGGAGAGTGAGATGACCGACAGGCTCATCCTCGTCAGCCACCCTCTCTGCCCCTATGTCCAGCGCGCCGCGATCTCGCTGACCGAGAAAGGCGTGCCGTTCGAGCGCGTCGACATCGACCTCGCCAACAAGCCGGGCTGGTTCAAGGCGATCTCGCCGCTCGGCAAGGTCCCGCTGCTGCGCGTGCAGCGACGTGGCGAGGAAACGGTGATCTTCGAATCCGCTGTCATTCTCGAATTCCTCGAAGAGACACAAGCCGATCCCCTCCACCCTGCCGACCCCTATGCCCGCGCCCGGCATCGTGCCTGGATCGAATTCGGCTCGGCCGTCCTCAACGCCATCGGCCGGTTCTATTCGGCCCAGACCGAAGCTGGCTTCCTCGCCGTATCCGGCGCGCTGTCGGCAATGTTCGATCGTCTCGAGGCCGAGCTGGCGGACACCGAACCGAACGGACCGTGGTTCGCCGGCGAGCGCTTCTCGCTCGTCGACGCCGTCCATGGCCCTGTTTTCAGATATCTCGACGCCTTCGACCGGATCGACGATTTCGGCATTCTGGACGCCAAGCCGTTCGTCCGGGCGTGGCGCCAGGCGTTGAAGGAACGCCCGTCGATCAGAAACGCCGTGGCGCCGGACTACCCGCAGCGCCTGCATGCCTTCCTGCAGGCGAAGGGATCCTACCTTTCGACAATTATCCGCCGAGACGATCCGGCCACCGCGTTTCGGCCAGCCCGATCCGCCTGAACGGATCGATCACCGTGCCGGCCACCATCGAGGCAAGGAATTGCGGCGCCGGCGGGATTTTCGCCACCGTCGCCACCAGCCTGTCGCGGATGAAGGGCAGCGCCATGGAGTCCGACTGGTAGAACGGCGTGAACGCCAGCGACAGCGCCTGGAAGACACGCACGTGCCAGCGCCGTGCCTTCGCATAGGTCTCAAGTGCCGCCTCGACATTGTCCGTCCGCGCCAAAGCATGGTTGAGCGCCGCCGCGTCGAGCAGCGCCATGTTCGCCCCTTGGCCCAATTGCGGGCTGGTCGAATGCGCCGCGTCGCCGATGACGGCCAGCCGCCGGCCGGCCGGCCACTTCATCGTGTGGTGGCCATAGCGCGCCAGCGAGAGCTGGTCGAAATCCTCGATCTGGCTGGTGTATGCCTCGCTCTCGGGCCACAGCCGAACCACCCTCTCCTTCCAGGCGTCGAGGCCTAGGGCGCGCACCTCATCGGCGTCCGCCGGCTTCAGGCTCCAGAAGAAGGCAGCCATCTTTTCAGCGCCCGGCTCCGGCCGCCCGATCGGCAGCACGCCGATCATTACGCTGGCCTTGTCGTAGCGCTGCAGCAGCGCGCGCTCGTCGAAACCTTCGCCGCGCCAGCGCAGCGACGCCCAGAACGCACCATAGGTGAGCGGGCGCGGCGCACCGGCATTGCCCGCGCACTGCCGCAGCTTCGAGCGCGAGCCGCTGGCGTCCACGACCAGATCGAACGGCCCTGCCCTTCGCCCGCTGCCACAGATCAGCGTTGCCCGTTCGCCGGTCTCCAGTGTCTCGATCTCGACTCCGGTCTCGATGGCGATCGCTTCGCGCCGCACAGCGCGAAAGAGCACGCCGAACAAGGCCGCCCGATGCACCGCCAGCCCGAAGCGATGGCCGCGCTGGGCATCATAGCGAACGTCGAGCACGGTGCGGCCGGTCGAGGCATCGGCGCCATGCAGGCGATCGATGCGGCTGCCCAGCGCCATTATGTCGTCGAGCAGGCCAAGATCGGCCAATACCGTCAGTCCGGTCGGCTGCAGGATCAGCCCGGAACCGACCGGTTTCGGCTCCTCGAAGCGCTCGAACACGGTGACCCGATGCCCGGCACGCTTGAGATAGAGCGCCATGGCTAGCCCCGCCGGGCCGGCCCCGGCAATCGCGATATCGTAGGAAATGCCAACGCCCCCAAAGCCGAATGGCCGGACAATCCTTCAGCGGGCGGACTAAATCAAGCTGCCACCCCGGGCTTTGTCCGGCTCACGGGCCCTGCTCACCCTTGGGCGGCATCAAAACCGGCACGCGCGTCGCGCACCGCGTCGTGGTTGAGTTCGGCCCACAGGATCAGCTGATGCAAGGCGCCGAACATCGACCGTCCAAGGTCGGTGAGACTGTATTCAACGCTCGGCGGCTTGGTCGGGAATACTTCGCGACGCACATAACCGTCGCGCTGCAGATCGTAGAGCGTCTGGGTGAGCATGCGCTGGGAAATATCGGGGACCAGCCGCCGCAGCTCGCCGAAGCGATATGGCTGCTCGGCCAGCGCCGCCATCAACAGCGAGCTCCACTTGCCGCTCACACCCTGGATGACATCGCGGACCGGACAATTGGCAAAATTGCCGCCGCCGCTCATGGCTTTGTAGATCTCGAGCTTGGATCTCAGATTGACGATCGTGCTGTCCACGGCTGGTTCCCTGCCTGTGCCTACCTCCCGAAAAACTGCCTTCTTTACGGCGACAGGTCAATTCCTATTTTAGTGCTGGTCTCTTTTTGAGACCGACCTTTGCCCGCTTCCCTCCGACCCATGCCAGGATCACCAATGAGCAAAACCCTTCTCGTCACCGGCGCGTCCGGCCAACTCGGCCGCGGCATCATCAATCACCTGCTGGACACACTCAAGGTTCCGGCGGCACGGATCATCGCAACGACCCGCACGCCGGCGAACCTTGCCGACCTGGCCGCTCGCGGCGTTGTCGTCAGGGCCGCCGATTTCGACGATACGGCATCGCTGGAGGCTGCATTCAAGGGCGCCGACAGGGTCCTGATCATCTCGACCGGCGAGATCGACCTGCTTCACGGCAAGCGCCTGAGACAGCATGAGAACGCAGTCGCCGCCGCGAAGGCGACAGGCGTCGGCCATCTTCTCTACACCTCGATGCCCAACCCCGAGCCGGTCTCGCCGGTGCTGTTTGCCAACGACCACCACGGTACCGAGCAGGCGATCAAGGCAAGCGGCATTGCCTACACCATCTTCCGCAATGGCTGGTATCAGGAGAACCTGTTCATGGCATTGCCACAGGCCATCGCCTCGGGACACTGGTACACGTCGGCCCGCGACGGCCGCATTGCCCATGGCGCGCGCGATGACATGGCAGCGGCGATCGCCGCCGGCCTCGCTGCCGTTTCGGACGAAAGCAAGACCTACACGCTGACTGGCCCGCATGCCTACACCACGGCCGAGATCGCCGCCCTGGCGAGCGAGGTTATAGGCAAGCCGCTCGATGTCGTGCAGATTTCTGATGAAGCCCTGACCGAAGGGGTGAAGGCGGCCGGCATTCCCGAGGACTTCGCCCGCATCGTCGTGTCGTTCGACGCCAACACGCGCGCCGGCCGTATCGCCATGGTGACGGACGCGGTCGAGACGCTTTCCGGCAGGAAGCCGAAAACGCTGAAGCAGTTCCTGGAAGCCAACAAGGCAGCGTTGACCGGTTGAACGTTGGCGGTGCCGGAAGCCGAAATCCCGGCTTTCGGCGCCGCTACTTCGTCGTTTTGAGCAACCCTAGCCGGATCAGGCTTTCGCCGGTGGCAACCAGCGCGTCTTCCCGCGATCGCGGTGCCCAGCCGAGCAGGCGGACCGCCCTCGCTTTGGTCGCATTCTTGACCTTGCCCAGTTCCGGCACCAACTGTGCGACTTCTGGGTTGAACAGGCCGACGATCCGCACCAGCCAATCGGGAAGCTCCCGCGTCGAGACGCGCGCGCCGGCGTCGCCCAGCCGCGTTTTCAAGGTCAGCGCGATCTCCCGCACGGTCATGAAATCGCCGGCAACCGCCAGGAACCGCTTGCCCCTGGCGGCAGGATTGGTCATGGCACGAACATGCAGATCCGCCACGTCGCGCGCGTCGACAACGCCGAAGGACAGGCGCGGCAGCCCCGGCATGGCACCGTTCAACATACGCTGGACAAAATCGGTGGAAGTCGAATGGTCGGGCCCAAGAACCGGCCCGAAGATGCCGACCGGATTGACGACCGCGAGCTCGAGCTTGCCGCCCTCCGCGGCAATAAAATCCCAGGCGGCACGTTCGGCCAAAGTCTTCGATTTCACATAGGCGCTGACCTTGGCCGTCGGGTCGGTCCAGCTCTCCTCGGTGAACGGCTGGCCGCCGGGCGGCAGCTTGCCATAGCCGATGGCCGCGAAGGACGAGGTCAGCACGACGCGCTTAACCTTCGCATCCCGCGCCGCGCGCAACACCCTTAGCGCGCCCTCACGGGCCGGGATGATCAGCTCATTTTCATGTTTGGGCACCCCGGGCGGAAATGGCGAAGCGACATGAAGCACATAGTCGCAACCGGCCACCGCATCCGGCCAGCCCGCATCGGCCATAAGGTCGCCGACGGTGAACGAAAGTGCCGCCCCGGGGTCGACGCCGCCGGCCTTGAGCATGGCGAGCACATCGGCTTCGCGCTTGGCCGAGCGCACGGTCGTGCGCACGCGGTAGCCGGCCTTCAGCAGTTCGAGAATACAATGCGCGCCAAGGAAGCCGGAGCCGCCGGTAACAAGCACCAATTCGCCGCTCATTCCGCCTCCTCAGCCATTCATCGGCAAGAGCCCGTCAGATCGCCACCTGCGTACCTATTTCTACCACGCGTCCGGTCGGAATCTGGAAATACTCGGTCGCGTCGGCCGCCGTGCGCGCCAGGCCGATGAACAGCCGGTCCTGCCACACCGGCATGCCGGAATTGGGCGAGGCCTTGAGCGAACGTCGCGACAGGAAGAACGAGGTCGTCATGATGTCGAACTTCCAGCCCTGCTTGCGGCAGATCGCCAGCGCGCGCGGGATGTTGGGCTGTTCCATATAGCCGAAGGTCAGCGTCACCCGCATGAACAGCTCGTTGACCGTCTCCATCTTGACCCGGTCGCTGTCGGGCACCACCGGCTGCGGCGCCGTCACCACGGAAAGGATGACGTTCTGCTCATGCAGCACCTTGTAGTGCTTCAGGCTGTGCATCAGCGCGGTTGGCGCGCTGAGTGGATCGCTGGTCAGGAACACCGCGGTGCCGGACACCAGCTGCGGCTTCTTCTTCAAGAGATTGCCGGCGAGGAAATCGAGCGGGATTTCGTTGCGGCGGGTCTTGTCGAACAGATAGCGGCTGCCGCGCACCCAGGTCCACATGGCCATGATGATCGCGAAGGCCACCGCCAGCGAGGCCCAACCGCCCTCGAACACTTTGACGATGTTGGAGGCAAAGAAGCCGATATCGATGAACATGAACAGCGCCGTCAGCGCGATTGCCGGCCAGAGGTTCCATTTCCAGATGCGCGTCATGATGACGAAGAGCAAGGTCGTCGTCACCAGCATGTTGCCGGTCACCGAGATGCCATAGGCCGAAGCCAGCCTGCTGGACTCGCCGAAGCCGACGACCAGCATCATCACCACCAGCGCCAAGAGCAGATTGACGCGCGGCATGTAGATCTGGCCGGACTGTTTTTCCGAAGTGTGCAGGATTTCCAGGCGCGGCAGCATGTTGAGCTGCACCGCCTGCCTGGTCAGCGAGAAAGCCCCGGAAATCACCGCCTGGCTGGCGATGACCGTCGCGGCGGTCGCCAGCACCACCATCGGGATCAGCGTCCAGCCCTGGTTCATCTCGAAGAACGGATGGCCGACCACGCCGTTCTTCGCCAGCACGAAAGCGCCCTGCCCGGCGTAATTGAGCAGCAGACATGGAAACACGATCGCCAGCCAGGCCAGCACGATCGGCTTGCGGCCGAAATGACCAAGATCGGCATAGAGCGCTTCGGCGCCGGTGACGGCAAGGAAGATGGCACCGATGGTGACGAAAGCGACGTCGGGCGAATTGATCAGGAAGGCGACGATATAGTGCGGACTGATCGCCCACAGGATTTCCGGGTCGGCGATGATATGGTTGAGACCGGACAGGCCAATGGCCAGGAACCATACCGCGGTCACCGGGCCGAACACCAATCCCACCCCGCCCGTGCCAAAGCGCTGCACCGCGAACACCATGGCAAGGATCACCAGCGTCAGCGGCACGACATAGGGCTGGAAGGTGGGGGTGACGACATTCATACCCTCTACCGCCGACAGCACCGAAATCGCCGGCGTGATGACGGCATCGCCGAAAAACAGCGACGCCCCGACGATGCCGACGCCCAGGATCACCGCCGAGCGCTTCGGGAAACTGCCTCGCGCCAGCGCCATCAGCGACAGCACGCCGCCCTCGCCGCGGTTGTCGGCGCGCAGCACGAACATGATGTATTTGATGGTGACGATGATCGTCAGCGACCAGATGATCAGCGACAGCACACCGAGAATATCGCCACGCTGGGCGACATTGCCGCCCGACGACGCCACCAGCGCCTCGCGGAAGGCGTAGATCGGGCTGGTGCCGATATCCCCATAGACAACGCCGAGCGCGCCCAGCATCAGAACCTTGGTGCTGTGCTGTTCGATTTCTGGATGGCTCGATTGTTCGACGGGTTCTGCCTCAGTACCAGCATTGGTAAGGGCCATGGACGACACTCCGATAAGCGCGCGGTGCTCTACGCTTGCTGCGATGCAATATCAAGTGCCGTCGCGTGATGGCTGCCATGCCTGCCGCGCGAGGCTGCCATCGCTACCACCCGCAGGCCTTGAGAAATCGACCCACCGTGCCAGCCATGCCATACTCCAACGCATCGGCTGTCAACCCATGTCCGATCGACACTTCGGCCAATGCGGGAATGCGCCTTGCCAGCGCAGGCAGATTGCTGACCACCAGATCATGGCCGGCATTGACCTGGAGGCCGGCGGCAAGCGCGGCGTCGGCGGTTTTTCCCAGT
Source organism: Mesorhizobium calcicola (assembly GCF_042682105.1). NCBI lineage: Bacteria > Pseudomonadati > Pseudomonadota > Alphaproteobacteria > Hyphomicrobiales > Phyllobacteriaceae > Mesorhizobium > Mesorhizobium calcicola. The sequence goes on along the minus strand of NZ_JBHUGY010000055.1, from coordinate 3,069 downwards.
CTTTCCAGCTCCTTGGCCGCTCTGGCGGGATCGGAATGATAACTGCCATACGGCCCCGTATAGAGCTCTATGCGGTCGGCGCCGGTGTCACGCGCCGCCGTCACGCAATCGGGGTCCGGATCGGCAAACAGCGACACGCGGAAGCCCCCCTTTTTCAGACGCTTGACGATTGGTGTCAGGAACGCGGCCTCGGCGGCAAAGTTCCAGCCATGGTCTGAAGTCGCCTGCGCCGGATCGTCCGGCACCAGCGTCACCTGTTCGGGCTGATGCTTTTCCACAAGCAGCAGGAAATCCTCGGTCGGATAGCCCTCGATGTTGAATTCCGCGCGCGGAAACTCGTCGTCGATCAGGGAGCGGATCTCTGGCAGGTCGGAGTGTCTCGTGTGCCGCTCGTCGGGGCGTGGATGCACCGTCAGCCCATGGGCTCCGGCTGCGAGCGCAATGCGGCCGAGACCGGTCACGCTCGGCCACGGCAGGTCACGCCGGTTGCGCAGCATGGCGACGGCGTTGAGATTGACGGAGAGCTTTGCAGGCATGGCGGCGGCCTCGGAAATCATTCGACGCGCCACCTATAATGCCTTTGGCGGGAACAGACAGGGGGTTTCGGGTGTTCCAAGCTTGATGAATTTGAGTCCGGGAAAGGAAGCGCCATGAATTTTCTCGACGCCGTGCCGGCGATCCGCCGTCTCGAGACCAGCCGTGACGACCTTCTGGCCATCGACGTCGTCGGGCACGTCTCGGCGGCCGATGGCGAAAACCTTTTCGGGTTGATGGAGGCAGCCTATGCCCTCCATCAACGCATCGATGTGCTGGTGCGCCTTGTCGACCATGATGGCGTCGACTGGGCCAATATCGCGGAAGAAACCCTGAAGCAGGGCACAGTCCACGCAACAGAATATGTCGGCCGTTGCGCGGCGATCGGCGAGCCGGACTGGACCGCGGACGCGCGACACCTGCTGCGGGCTTCGCCGTCGATCGAACTGAAGCATTTCACGACCGAGGATGAAGCCGCGGCCTGGCAATGGCTCGGCGCCCGGCCGACCGGGAAGCAATAGGGTCGCGGCTCCCCGCAAGGGCCTGGCGAATGCTCGCTACCTGACGATCGTCAGCCGCTCGGCTGCCCGCGTGATGGCGGTGTAGAGCCAACGCTGGCGGGTTTCCTTGAAGGCCCAGCTTTCGTCGAACAACACGATCTCGTTCCACTGCGAGCCCTGTGCCTTGTGCACGGTCAGTGCGTAGCCATAGTCGAAATCGTCGAAGCGCTTCTTCTGCTGCCAGGGGATATCGGCATCCGGATCCTCGAAGGCCGCCTTGAGCAGCTTGATCTTGGCGACGCCGCGATCCGGATCGTCCTCTTCCGGCGACACCAAAAGGTTGATGCCGGGCTTCACCGTCTCGCGCGACGACGTCATCACCTTCCACAGTGAGCCGTTGAGCAGACCCTTGGCCGGATCGTTGCGCAGACAGACCAGCTTGTCGCCTGCCTGCGGATAGTCGGCATTGAAGCCTTTGAGCTCGCGCAGCCGCTGATTGTAGCGTCGGCGCGTGCGGTTGGTGCCGACCAGCACCTGGTCGGCCTTCAGCACCAACTCCTGGGTGACGTCTTCCTTGCCGATCACCTGTGCCGTGCCGTAGTCGCCGCGCATGAATTCGCGGCCTTCGCGAACATCGAGCGCCAGCCGCAGGATCGGGTTGTCGCGCGCCTGCCGATGGATTTCGGTGAGCAGGAAATCCGGCTCGTGGTCGGTGAAGAAGCCGCCGCCCGAAATCGGCGGCAGCTGGCCGGGGTCGCCGAGCACCAGGATCGGCGTGCCGAAGCTCATCAGGTCGCGGCCAAGCTGCTCGTCGACCATCGAGCATTCGTCGATGACGACCAGTTTCGCCCGCGAGATCGGGCTCTGCCGGTTGAGCGAAAAGGTCGGCGACATCGACGTCTTGCCGGTGACCTCGTCAGATACCGATTCCTCGCCCTTTGGCCGGTAGATCAGCGAATGGATGGTGCGGGCATTGACCGCGCCCTTGGAGCGCAGCACTTGCGCCGCCTTGCCGGTGAAGGCGGCGAACTGCACCTGGCCGTCGACATGTTCGGCGAAATAGCGCGCCAGCGTCGTCTTGCCGGTGCCGGCATAGCCGAACAGCCGGAACAGCTGCGGCTTTCCGGTCTTCAGCCAGCGGGCAACCGCTTGCAGCGCCTCGTCCTGTTGGGGAGAGAATTCCATCACAGCGAGAGACCGGATTCGCAAGGGAAAGACAAGATAGCTGCCACCATCATTGACCATCGGAGGTACCTAGGTGCCGCCATACGTACGGCTAGGCAATACCCTGGCTTAATTGCAGGATCGCTAATGGACGCGCTTCAATGCGTCTCTTCATGGAGGTAAGGGCAATGGCAGCATATCTTATTGCCGATGTAGACATAACCGACGCCGCCGTTTTCGAGGAATACCGCCGGGATGTACCTGCAACCGAAGAGCGCTACGGGGGAAGGTACCTCGCTCGCGGCGGAGCAACCAAAGTGTTGGAAGGCGATTGGGAACCTCACCGCCTGGTTATTGTCGAGTTCCCAGACATGGCTTCCCTGACGGCATGGTACGATTCGCCAGAATACCAACGGCTCAAACCTGTCCGCGAACGCTCTGCCAGGACGAGGATCTTCGCTTTGGACGGCATGCCCACCGGTTAAAGGCCAAGGCTTGCCGAATACAATCGCCAGGCGAAAACGAGTTATCTGGCCGCACGGCCCTGACCGCTCGGGCCGCCACGACCTTTGGCCGGTCGAGGATCGTTCTCCAGCAGGATCGGCTTGCCGTGTGGGGGTGGCATGCGCAGCACGCTCCCAGGCTTCAGCCATCGCGTCGACATCCGCCTTGGCGGCCAGCCCTTTTGAGGCAAGCAGGCTTTCCAGCGCCGCCAGCCAATGCTCGTAGTAGTCATGGCCGTCAGCCGCGGCACCCGGTCTCTTGACCTGCGCCGACAGCGCCTGCGCCCACTCGGCCCACGAGAACAGGCCCTTGTCGTGCAGCGCCACCGTCATCGCGAACGCTTCGGCCTGCCATGGCTCGGCGAAAA
>NZ_JBHUGY010000054.1:0-39105 GCF_042682105.1 Mesorhizobium calcicola | reverse complement strand
AACCCCGGCCTGGTGAAATCCAAGAACGTCCGGCCGCCGGTGGGCACCGGCAAGATCCGCCTGGTCTGCATCGGTGACAACGCTTCGGTCGACAGCCAGCCCTGCGGCGGCACCCATGTCAAAAGCACCGGCGAAGTCGGCGAAATCCATATCGGCAAGATCGAGAAGAAGGGCCGCGAGAACCGGCGCTTCCGCATTCGCTTCGGCCCGATGCCGGCGACCTAATGCACGTCGCCCGAAAGTGGCCCCGGTTTTGGGAACGATATGCTTAAAACAAGGACTTAAGGCGCGCCGCCTAAACCCGCTTCAATGCGACGCGCTTTAATAGCACAATCACCGCAACAGGCGGTCAGGAGAAGAAGATGGCCGAGGACAGCCCTTTCACCGTCGACGCGGACTGGCTGCAGCAGCGCCTCGGCGAACCGGGCCTGACGATCATCGACGCGTCCTGGTATCTCCCGACGCAAAAGCGTGATGCACGCGGCGAATACGAGGCAGCCCACATTCCGGGCGCACGGTTCCTGGATCAGGACGCGGTCTCGGACCCGGATTCGCCGCTGCCGCACACGCTGCCGTCACCGCAGCATTTTGCCCAGTATGTCGGTTCTATGGGCGTTTCGGCCGACGACACCATAGTCGTCTATGACGGTCCGGGTTTCTTCTCCGCGCCTCGTGCATGGTGGATGTTCCGGGTTATGGGCGTCTTCCAGACCTATATTCTCGAGGGCGGCTTCGATGGCTGGAAGGCGGCCCGCCGGCCGGTAACGGCCGAACCGACAAAGATCGCGCCAAGTGTGTTTCATGCGGATTTCGACGCCGGTCGTGTCGCCAGCCTCGCCGACATGCGCCGGATCGTCGATACCGGGGAAAGCCAGATCGCCGATGCCCGTGGACCGGGCCGCTTCACCGGCACGGAGCCTGAACCGCGCGCTGGTATCCGCTCCGGCCATATGCCTGGCGCGCGCAATCTGCCCTATTCGGCGCTGTCGGAAAATGGCCAGCTGCTGTCGAAGGACCGCTTGCGCAAGGTGATCGAAGGAGCCGGCATCGATCTGTCGAAACCCGTCATCACTTCGTGCGGTTCCGGCATTACAGCCGCGGTGGCGACGCTCGCGCTGGAAACGCTTGGCCATACCGACAACAGGCTCTACGACGGTTCGTGGACGGAATGGGGTGGGCTCTCGGACACGCCGGTCGTGACCGGCAAGGAATGAAGACGATGGAAAACGGCGCGCTGGAAGACATCGAAGTCACCGTCACGTTTCTCGAGATGCATGTGCCGCCGGCCTACGCGCCACCGGTGCCCTACAACCGTCAGGTCGCGCTGCTGAAGACCAAGGACATTCCCCTTCATTTCTACCGCTATTTGATGGATCGGGTGGGGCGCAAATGGCACTGGGTCAATGTGCTGCGGTTGGATGACGAAGAGCTTTCGGCCGGCATCCACCGCGAGGACCGCGACATCAGGGTGCTCTATCTCGACGGCGCGCCGGCCGGCTTCTTCGATCTCAAGCCGCATCTGCCGGAAGAAGTCGAGCTCGCCTATTTCGGCATGATGGAACATGCGACCGGGCAAGGCATCGGCCGCTGGTTCCTGGGTTCGGCGATTGGCGCGGCGTGGTCGTACGGGCCGAAGCGGGTGACGGTGCAGACCTGCACGCTCGATCATCCGGCGGCTTTGCCGCTCTACCAGAAGCTCGGTTTTACACCTGTGGCGCAGAAGAAGGAAATCGTGCATCCGCTGCCTTTTGCCGAGCGTTCGGCAAGTGTCATGCGGCCGTGACATCAGCGTCGGGGCCGCTGACCCCGACCAGACGACGACCGATCGCCGCCGTTCGTCCTGCGGCACTTGGCAGGAATCGGGTGGGAAGCGCGGGATTGAGGGCATAATTTCCGATGACAACACCGGAGATTTTACCATGACCATTCAGTTCAAAGCTCTGCCGACCCAGGATGTCAGGGCCCTGCAGTTTGGCGGCCCCGATGCCTACGGCCACACGCCCGAGCGAAAGATCTCGGATGGTGACGGCATGCCTTGCCGGCACTGCCTGAAGAACATCGCCGCCGGCGACGCCTATCTCGTCCTGGCCTACCGCCCATTCCCGGAGCTGCAGCCCTATGCCGAAACCGGGCCGATCTTCCTGCATGCCGAAGAATGCGAACGCGTCGCCGAGAGCGAGGTGCTTCCCGAGGTTCTCGAAAGCCCCGACTACATCGTGCGCGGCTATGGACGGGACAATCGCATCGTCTACGGCAGCGGCGGCGTCATCCCGACCGAAGCCATCGTCGCGCGGGCCGAGGCCCTGTTCGAGCGCGACGACATCGCCTACGTCCATGTCCGCTCGGCGCGCAACAATTGCTACCAATGCCGCATCGAGCGCGCATGAGGCGTTGAGACGGCTCGGCTGGAGAGGCTGTCGCACTCCCGTCGCATAGTTGCGCTAGAAAGCCATTGTCGATTGATTTGCCGACCGCGGATGGACCGGCGGGAAATCTCGATATCGAGGAAGCGGGGCTTTGGCTCCGCTTTTTTGTTGCCTGCCGTCAAGTCAAGAAAAAACCCGCCGGCATGACCCGGCGGGCTGACGGAGGTTTTGAGGTAGGATCAGGCCGCGAGAACGGCTTTCGGCTCAACCAGTTCGTAGCCGAGCGCTTCGGCGACCGCACGGTTGGTGATCTTGCCCTTGTGGACATTGAGGCCGTTGCGCAAATGGTGGTCGTCGACCAGTGCCTTCAGGCCCTTGTCGGCGAGCTGCAGGCCATAGTGAAGCGTCGCGTTGTTGAGCGCGTGGGCCGACGTGACCGGCACCGCGCCGGGCATGTTGGCGACGCAGTAATGGATGACGCCGTCAACCTCGTAGGTCGGCTCGGCATGGGTGGTGGCGTGCGAGGTCTCGAAGCAGCCGCCCTGGTCGATGGCAACGTCGACCAGTACCGAACCCTTCTTCATGCCGGACAGCATTTCGCGTGTGACAAGCTTCGGCGCCGCGGCGCCCGGGATCAGCACGGCGCCGACGACGATGTCGGCCGAAAAGCACTCTTCCTCGAGCGCCTCGACTGTCGAGTAACGGGTGTGCACCCGGCCGGCAAAGAGGTCGTCGAGCTGGCGCAGGCGCGGGATCGAGCGGTCGATGATGGTGACGTCGGCGCCAAGACCCACCGCCATCCTGGCAGCGTGCAGGCCGACGACGCCGCCGCCAAGCACGGTGACCTTGCCGGGCAGCACGCCTGGGACGCCGCCGAGCAGCACGCCGCGACCGCCATTGGCCTTCTGCAGCGCCGTGGCACCGGCCTGGATCGACAGCCGTCCGGCTACTTCCGACATCGGCGCCAGCAGCGGCAGGCCGCCACGGTCGTCGGTCACGGTCTCGTAGGCGATTGCGGTAACACCGGACGCGAGCAGCCCCTTGGTCTGCTCCGGATCCGGAGCCAGGTGAAGATAGGTGTACAGGATCTGGCCGTCGCGAAGCTGCGCCCATTCATTGGGCTGCGGCTCCTTGACCTTGACGATCATGTCCGACTTGGCGAACACATCGGCAGCCGTCTTGGCGATCGTAGCACCCGCCGCGCGGTAGGCGTTGTCGTCTGCGCCGATGCCGGCGCCGGCGCCGGTCTCGACCAGTACTTCATGGCCATGGGCGACATATTCGCGGACCGAGCCGGGTGTGAGGCCGACGCGATATTCGTGGTTCTTGATTTCCTTGGGGCAGCCGACGCGCATTTTCTTCTCCTGATCCGGCCCTTTTGGGCTCGTTCCCTGTATTGGTGGAGTGAACCACGAATCGCTGCGCAGGTGTTTGCGAATGCGCTTGCGCGAACAGTCCTGTTTCGATAATCGTTGCGCCAAATGGTGCAATATTCGCAGGATTCACGAAAAATGCCGCTCGACAGGATTGATATCGCCATTCTTGAGACATTGCAGAAGGATGGCAGGATACCCAATGCGGCACTTGCCGAGAAGGTTGGCCTGTCGCAGTCGGCCTGTTCGCGCCGGCTCGACAATCTGGAGAAATCCGGAACGATCCGCGGCTACCACGCCCGGCTTTCCAATGCCGCACTTGGCCACCAGATGACGGCGATCGTGCATATATCGCTGTCGGGGCAGTTCGAGAAGACGCTGTCGGATTTCGAGGCAGCGATCAAGCGCTGCCCGAACGTCCTGTCATGCCACCTGATGTCGGGCGAATATGATTATATTCTGCGCATCGCGGCAAAGGATCTCGTCGACTACGAGCGCATCCACAAGGAATGGCTGTCCGCGATGCCGCATGTGACGAAGATCAACTCGTCGTTTGCCTTGCGCGAAATCGTTGACCGCACCGCCATGGGGATGAAGCCGGAAATGGCTTAACGCCAAAGGCACACCCGGACGTCCTTCCCAACATAGCATGCGCCTTCGCGGCGAAGTTCTCCCCAATCGCCTGGTTCACCGTGAGTTGCGCGAATGTCCGAGTTCCCATAGCCTTCCCAAAAATCACCATCCTTGTATATAACTGCCCAGTAATCTTTGGACATTTCACCAGCCCCACTATTCGTATCAGGATAGTCGATACCTGCAAAAACTTGCCGAGGCCCCTGGATATTAAAATCGCCGCCCTTCTCGATTTGATAGGAGCATCTTCCGGATATGCGAGTCTGGCCGTTAACAACAAGCAGGCAGCGGCCCCATTTATAACCGCTCGGTAAACGATGCCGTGGTTGCGCATGCGAAGGCGAAATGGAAAACGCAATTGCAAGGGCAACCGCTATAGTTCGTCCGATCATCTTATCATCCGTTGTGAAGCAGCCGATCTAAAGAGAGCGACCGGACACTGTTGGATCCGCCCAGAGCGCATGTCGAAACGGTCCGCCGCAGCATGGTCCCTTAGAGATTATATTATTTATCGACCAAGTCGGATTTTTGTCGCGTGACATTTGCGTTGCTGGCTGCTGTCATGTCCACCTTTCAAGGGGCCTCGGTCACCACCCGATCCATCGGGATATCGTGCGGTTGCGGGTAGATGGTGGCGATGCGCTGCAGGTGGTAGCCGACGCCGATGACCAGCGGCCTGAATGGCATCGCGGCCAGCGTTCGGTCGAAGAAGCCGCCGCCATAGCCCAGGCGGTAGTTTCCGGGGTCGATGCCGACGATCGGCGAAATCACGATATCCGGCAGCACCGGATCGCCCTCGGCTGGTATCGGGATGTTCCAGACACCTTTTTCCAGCCGGTCGCCCGGCGCGTAGGCGCGAAAGATCAGCGGCTGCCCTTTCTCGATGACGACGGGTAGGGCGGTGCGGCCGCCGCGCGCGTTGATGGATGCCATCCATGGCCGCAGGTCCGGCTCGCCGCGAAACGGCCAGTAGAGACTGACCAGGCGGCCGGCGATCTCGCCGATGATTGCGTCGAGACCTTCCGCAATGCGCCGAGACATCACCGTTCGCGCGTCGGCCGACACCGCAAGACGAGCGGCGATCAGGCGTTCGCGCTCGGCCTTGCGCCAGCGCCTCACATCGGTCCAGTCACTCAAAGGCGCGCGGAATTCCGGATCGAGTTCATGCATGAAGCAGGGTGGCGAAGAATACTGCGCCGGACCTTGTCCGTCATGATCGTTAGCCATGCCCCACCTCGCCGTGCTGTTTCGAGAACGCTATACCCGGCCACGGTGTCCGACATGTGCATTCACGACATTCGAAGGCGACTCCCAGGCAAACATCACAGGACGGATCGTTGTTGCGGTGCACAAAAGTACCTACATCGGATCCGATCCATTGGGGTGAATGAGATGAACCAGGCCAGCCATCATGTCGTCGTTGTCGGCGCGGGTTTCGGCGGTCTCGAATTCACCCGAGCGCTTGCCGGCGCGCCGATCCGCATCACCATGATCGACAAGCGCAACCATCACCTCTTCCAGCCGCTGCTCTACCAGGTGGCGACCACGGCGCTGGCGACATCCGAGATTGCCTGGCCGATCCGCCACCTCCTGCGCAAGCGCAAGGATGTGACGACGCTGCTTGCCAACGTCGTCGGCGTCGATCGCGCCGGCAAAAATGTTTTGCTCGATGATGGCGGCGCGGTCGCCTACGACACGCTGCTGCTCGCCACAGGTGCCCGCCACGCCTATTTCGGCCATGACGAATGGGAACCTTTCGCGCCCGGCCTGAAGACGCTGGAGGACGCCACCACGGTTCGGCGGCGCATTCTCCTGGCCTTCGAGCAGGCCGAGCGGGAGACTGATCCCGCCAAACGCCAGGCGCTGCTGACCATTGCGATCGTCGGCGGCGGGCCGACCGGCGTGGAACTGGCCGGCACCATCGTCGAACTGGCACATGACACGCTGCGCGGTGAATTCCGCAACATCGATACACGGCAAACGCGCGTGGTGCTGATCGAGGCCGGCGATCGCATCCTGGCCAATTTTGCACCGAAACTTTCCACCTATGCCGTGAAGGCGCTCGAGCGGCTCGGCGTGACGATCGAGCTTGGCCGGGCTGTTACGCGGTGCGACGCGGACGGCGTCGTCTTCGGCGACAAGCATCTGGCGGCAGGCACAATCCTGTGGGCTGCCGGCGTCGCCGCCTCGCCAGCCGCCGAATGGCTCGGCGCGGCGGCCGACCGGGCGGGCAGGGTGCTTGTCGAGCCTGACTTGAGCGTGCCTGGCAGCCCCGAGATTTTCGTCGTGGGTGATGCCGCGCATGTGCTGCGGCCCGACGGGCGGCCCGTTCCCGGCGTGGCGCCGGCCGCCAAGCAGCAAGGCCGGCAAGTCGCCGCCACGTTGAAGGCGCGGCTTGCCGGCGACACGAGCCCACGGCCGTTCCGCTACCGGCATGACGGCGACCTCGCCACGATCGGCAAGCGGGCCGCCGTGATCGATTTCGGCTGGATCAAGCTGACCGGCAGGGCGGCCTGGTGGCTGTGGGGCATAGCCCACATCTATTTCCTGATCGGCTTTCGCAACCGGCTCGCGGTTTCGTTGAGCTGGCTATGGATCTACGCAACGGGCCAGCGCAGCGCGCGGCTGATCACCCAGGGCGACGACGACAAGGGCTGATCTCTTCACGCGGGCCGTTCATCCGAACGTCATCTGTTGCTGATCGACTGGCGGCTGGATGCGCGCGACTTAGTGAGTGGACTCAGATGGTTTTCAGCGCGAAGTTCGCTTCGGGCAGGGCTGGGCATGATCTCGAAACGTCGATTTGCGCGTCGAAGAAGGAGAACTCAATGTCCCGACTGCTCCATCCCGTCTCCCGCCGCGATCTCCTTGGCGGTGCCGCCGCCACAGGAGTGTTGATCATGCTGCATCCGTTCTCCGCCCGCGCGCAAGCCAACCAGGCGCATCTGCGGATCATGGAAACCACCGACATCCATGTGAACGTGCTGCCTTACGATTACTACGCCGACAAAGCGAACGACACGTTGGGCCTGTCGCGCACGGCTTCGCTGATCGACGCCGTGCGCAAGGAAGCCGTCAATTCGATGCTGATCGACAATGGCGACCTGCTGCAGGGCAATCCGATGGGCGATTACATCGCCTATGAGAGGGGCATGAAGGATGGCGACCTGCATCCGATCATGAAAGGCATGAACCTGCTCGGCTACGAATGCTCGACGCTGGGCAACCACGAGTTCAACTACGGCCTGTCGTTCATGGACAAGGTGCTGGCCGGCGCCAATTTCCCTTTCGTCTGCGCCAATTTGATCCGTGGCACCGAGCTTGCCGCGAACCCGCGCGACGACAAGCTCTATCTCAAGCCCTATGTCATCCTCGACAAGAAGATCAAGGATGGCTCAGGCGCCGAGCAGCCGATCAGGATCGGCATCATCGGCTTCGTGCCGCCGCAGATCATGGTCTGGGACCTCAAGAACCTCGAAGGCAGCGTGAAGACGCGCGACATCGTCGAGGCGGCCAGGGCCTGGGTTCCGCAGATGAAGGAGGAGGGCGCCGACATCGTCATTGCGCTCTCGCATTCCGGCATCGACGTGAAGCAGGGCGACATGATGGAAAACGCATCGTTCTTCGTCGCCGGTGTCGCCGGCATCGATGCGGTGTTCACCGGCCACCAGCATCTGGTTTTCCCCGGCAAGAAGGATTTCCAGTCGCTGGACGGGGTCGACACGCAAAAAGGCACGCTGCAGGGCAAGCCCGCCGTGATGGGCGGCTTCTGGGGCTCCCATATGGGGCTGATCGACCTGATGCTGGAGCGCGACGGCTCGAAATGGAAGGTCGTTTCCGCCACTTCCGAGGCGCGGCCGATCTTCGAGCGCGTCGACAACAAGGCCAAGCCGATCGTCCCCGACGACAAGCGCATCATTGCGGCACTCGAGCAGGATCACCAGGCGACGCTGGCCTATGTGCGGCGTCCCGTCGGCAAGACTTCCGCTCCGCTTTATTCGTATTTCGCGCTGGTCGCCGACGATCCGTCGGTACAGGTCGTCAGCCAGGCGCAGACCTGGTACCTGAAGGATATTCTCAAAAACACGCAATGGAAGGACGTGCCGCTGCTGTCGGCCGCCGCCCCCTTCAAGGCCGGGGGACGCAGCGGCGCCGACTACTATACCGACGTGCCGGCGGGCGATATCGCCATCAAGAACGTCGCCGACCTCTATCTCTATCCGAACACCGTTCGGGCCGTCGAAATCACCGGTGCGCAAGTGAAGGAATGGCTGGAGATGTCGGCCGGCATCTTCAACAGGACCGAGCCTGGCAAGGCTGACCAGGTGCTCATCAACGCCGACTTCCCATCCTATAATTTCGACGTCATCGACGGTGTCACCTACAAGATAGACCTGTCGCAGCCGCCGAAATACGACGCCAAGGGCGGGCTCGCGAATGCCGGCGCCAGTCGTATCGTCGACCTGATGTTCGATAGCAAACCGATTGATCCCAGACAGAAATTCGTCGTCGCGACCAACAATTACCGTGCCGGCGGTGGCGGCAATTTCCCCGACATCAATGCCTCGAAGATCATCTACGAGGCGCCGGACACCAATCGCGACGTCATCGTTCGCTACATCGTGAGCGAGGGCACCATCAACCCGTCGGCGGACGGCAACTGGTCGTTCGCGCCGCTGCCTGGAACCAGCGCCGTGTTCGAAACCGGCGCCAAGGCGAAGGATTTCATTGCCGCGGTGAAGTCGCTGAAGATCGAGCCGGCGGGTGAGGGCGAAGCGGGATTCGCGAAATACCGCATCCTTCTGTGATTGTTGTTATCGGAGATCGTGGTGAGCCGACTTTTGCACCATGGAGTCCAGGAAACGAGCTGCGCCGCAAACAGGCAGCGCAGACTCGCCGCCACGGCAGCGTGGACCTACGCCTTGTAGACCACCTGGCGCACGTCGATGTAGCTGGCGCGGAATCCGGCTTCGCAATAGTGCAGGTAGAACTCCCAGAGCTTCTTGAAGCGATCGTCGAAGCCGAGCGGAACGATCTTTTCCCACGACGCCCAGAACCGATGCCGCCATTCGGCGAGCGTGCGGGCATAGTCGTCCGGAAACACGCGCTCGCGCAGATGGGCAAGCCCATGCTCCTTGCCGAGTGCCTTGAGGATCGACGGCGTCGGCAGCATGCCGCCCGGAAAAACGTAGCGCTGGATGAAGTCCGGCCTTGCGCGATAGGTGTCGTAAGAGGCTTCGTTGATGGTGATGATCTGCAGGCCCGCGGTGCCGCCGGGTCTCAGGCAGGCCTTCATCTTGCCGAAGAACACAGGCCAGTATTTCTCGCCGACCGCCTCGAACATCTCGATCGAGGCGATGCGGTCATAAGTGCCGGTTTCGTCGCGATAATCCTGCAGCTTGATGTCGACCTTGTCGGCGAGCCCGGCCTTGGCGATACGCGCCGTGGCGAAATCGTGCTGCTCGCGGCTGATCGTCAGCCCCGTCACACGGCAACCGATCTCGCGTGCCGCGAATTCGGCGAAGCCGCCCCAGCCGCAGCCGATCTCCAGCACGTGGTCCTTCGAGCCGATCCCCGTATCCTTGGCCAGCGCGCGATATTTGGCAGCCTGGGCGCTTTCGAGGTCGTTGGCGCCAGTGGCATAGAGTGCCGAGGAATAGGTCATGCTCGGATCGAGCCATTGCTTGTAGAAGGCATTGCCAAGGTCGTAATGCGCCGAGATGTTGCGCTTCGAGCCGGTGCGTGTGTTCTGGTTGAACCAGTGGCGAATGCGCTGGACGGTGTTGATGACCCAACTGGCGCCGCCGGCGACGCGTTCGCCGATGGCCGAATTGATCACGAACAGCTCCAGGAAGCTGGTGACGTCAGGGCTTTCCCAATCGCCGTCCATATAGGATTCGGCAACACCGATCGTGCCGCCGGAAAAAGCGCGGCCGGGCAAGCGCCAGTTCTTGAGCACCAGTTCGGCGTCCGGGCCCGGTCCCTTGCCGCCGACCAGGACGGCGCGACCATCCGGCATCCTGACCTTCAGCGAACCGCGCGGCAGGTTCATCGCCGCCGACAGCACCATGCGCGCCTTCGCCGGCAGACCCTTGACGATCTCGGCGAAATTGAATTCGTCCAGCCTGACCGCGTCGCTCAACGCTACGCCATGATGTTCCTTGTGTGCCATCTCACGCCCCTGGACTTCCGCGGTGTCGGCGCAAATTGCCGAGCCTCGGTTCTCGCGGTTCATTCGCCAGGTTCGAACGCCGTTGCCTGATCCCGGTGGCTGGCCGGGTCGGTGACGGGCGGGCTCGAACGAAAGCGCGCGCCCCTTGACCGGAGCTTCAGCGCTTCCCAGTGAATCCCAGCGACAATCTTCCACGTCATGAGGGGGAACTTCAAGAGGCAGGCTGCAAGCCGGGCTGTGCCAAGTGGAGGGCATTCGCCGGCGTGGATCTGCCTTTTGCACAGCAAAGGCCGAACACGCCAAAAACGCCTATGGCTGCAACAGAGCTTGTGCGATAGTTTTAGCCATGCGTTATGTAATTGTCATTGCCGCCATCACCTTTTTCCTGATCTGGGACGGCCTCTACAATCAGGGCCGGTATCTCGACACGACGGTGAGGGCTGTCTCGCACGTGGTGCGATCCGTCACCGGCAAGGTCTAGCATCCATCCGAACGACTCTGCGCCGCGACATCCTTGTCGATTGACGCGACCGTCCTGTCGTCACAAAAGACCCCGGCGTCTAAAGCGTGCGACGCGCTTTGGGCCTTTGTTTTCATGCATGTCGCTGTCCCAAAACCGGGGCCACTTTTGGGCGACATGCATCTTGATCGAGGAGGCGGGTTTGATCCGGCATATCGTTTTCTTCAGCGCGCGGCGTAAAGAGGATGTGGAGGCCGTACGCACCGGCCTGCGGGCGCTCGGCAACATTCCCCATTCCAGCCTTTTCGAGGTGACCCTCAACACCAAGGTCGACCCGCTGTCGGACGAGATCGACGTGGTCGTCTATGCCGAGTTCGCCGATGACGCGGCGCTGGCCGCCTACAAGGCTCACCCGCTCTATGCGCAGACCACCAGCGAGGTCAAACCATTGCGCGAACTGCGTTATTCCGCCGATGTCGTGGCCGGCAGCTGATCGAGGCTTGAACCGGTTTGCGGAATGATGCACATCGCGCCTGCATGAACCGAACAACAGCCGCCGGTACTCATCCGCTCGATCATCTGGTGCTGCCGACGCAGAGCCTCGATGTGGCGCGCGCCCGGCTCACCGCGCTTGGCTTCGTCGTTGCCCCGACCGGCATCCATCCCTTCGGAACGGAGAACTGTTGTGTGTTCCTGGCCGACGGGACCTATCTCGAGCCGCTCGCGGTCGGCAACGAACAGGCCGCGATGACCGCCATTGCCGAGGGCAATGTCTTCGTCGCGCGCGACCGTATCTATCGCGACAGCCAGGGCGAGGAGGGATTTTCCGCCGTGGTGCTGGGTACCGGCAACGCGGATGCCGACCAGGCACGCTATGTCGAAGCCGGCGTCTCTGCGGGAGAGATGCTGAGCTTTTCGCGAGCCTTCGCCGACACCGCCGGCAAAAGCGACATCGCATCGTTCAAGCTGGCCTTTGCATCCGTTGGCAAGGCCACGGATGCTTTCCTGTTTGCCTGCGAGCGGGTCAACGCGCCGAATGTGGACCGCACGGCTTTGCAGGCTCACGCCAATGGCGCCACCGGCATTGTCGAAGTGGTGGCCGTCAGCGACCGGCCCGCCGAACAGGATCGATTGATTTCCGTGGCGGTGAACGGTCCAACCGCCAGCGGGCAGGGCGGCGCGTTTCACTTGCCGAATGCAGCCTTGAGCGTGCTCGACCCTGCGTCTTTCGCCGCACGCTTTGGCCTGCCGGCCGGCGCGCCGACAGAGCTTCGCTTCGCCGCGGTGGTCTTTTCAGTGCGTAGCGCCGATATCACTTCGAGGCTGCTTGCAGCCAATTCCATCAAACACGATATAGCGGGCAGTGATATTGTCGTGCAGCCGGCATCCGGACAGGGCGCGGCTTTCATCTTCCGGGAGATCCAATGAACCAGCCCCTGGCGCCCAATTCGTCGGTAACCGTCGGCAATGTCGTCTTCGACAACAATGCGGCTCTGTCGCTGATCGCTGGCCCGTGCCAGTTTGAATCGCGCCAGCATGCCTTCGACATGGCCGGCGCGCTGAAGGAACTGACCGGCAAGCTCGGGATCGGTCTCGTCTACAAGACCAGCTACGACAAGGCCAACCGCACCTCGCTGTCGGCGACGCGCGGCGCCGGCATGGATGCGGCACTTCCCGTCTTCGACGAACTGCGCAAGGAATTTACGCTGCCGGTGCTGACCGATGTCCACACCGAGGAACAGTGCGCGATCGTCGCGCCGCATGTCGATGTCCTGCAGATTCCGGCTTTCCTGTCGCGCCAGACCGACATGCTGGTCGCCGCCGCCAGGACCGGCAAGGTGATCAACGTGAAGAAGGGGCAGTTCCTTGCTCCCTGGGATATGAAGAACGTCGTCGCCAAGATCACTGGTTCCGGAAACGCCAATGTTCTGACCACCGAGCGCGGCGCGTCTTTCGGCTACAACACGCTGGTGTCCGACATGCGCGCGCTGCCTGTCATGGCCGAGATCGGCGCGCCTGTGATCTTCGACGCGACGCATTCGGTTCAGCAGCCGGGCGGGCAGGGCGGCTCCTCGGGCGGCGAGCGTCGCTTCGTCGAGACGCTGGCCCGCGCGGCTGTCGCCGTCGGCGTTGCCGGCGTGTTCATCGAGACCCACCAGGATCCGGACAATTCGACCTCCTCCGATGGCCCGAACATGGTGCCGCTGAAGGATATGCCGGCCCTCCTGGAAAGGCTGATGGCGTTCGATCGTATCGCCAAGGGTCTCTAAGCCAAGCGCATCACTCGTCTCGCATAGGCCTATTCATGTCGATCGCCAAGGCTAGGCCCTGGGCCGCCGGCGCTTGTGGTCGGCATGGGCCGGTTGTACGCTTGGCCGGCAAATGAGCGTTTTGGCAGGAGGAAGCCATGTCTGTCGCCCGCGTCACCGAAATCACCTCGTCGTCGAAGAAGAGCTTTCAGGACGCTATCGAGAAGGGGATTGCGCGTGCCGCAAAGACCCTGAAGAACGTCGAAGGCGCCTGGATCCAGGACCAGAAGATCGTCATCGAGGACGGCAAGATCGCTGCCTATCGCGTCAACATGAAGGTCACCTTCATCCTCGCGGAGTGACCGGCCGCCGTCGAAAAAAGTCGGGAACTTTCGTGTCCGCCCCTCATTGTCAAAGTCCAGAGCAACGACAATGAGGAGCACATCATGACAACCCAGACAGGCCACACCGAAGCCATCGCCGCTTCGCGAGTTATCGGCACGTCCGTCTACAACACCGAAGGCAGGAGCATCGGCAGCATCGAGGACATCATGCTCGACAAAACCTCGAACGGGATCATGTTCGCGGTGATCGGTTTTGGCGGTTTTCTCGGCATCGGCGAGAAGTACCACGCCATTCCGTGGGCAAGCCTCGACTATGACGAGGACAAGGGCGGCTATGTCGTGCCGTTCTCCAAGGAACAACTGAAGGCCGCCCCTGCCTATTCGATCAACGAACTGGCCGGCGCGGACGGCGAGGCGGCGCGCGACGCGTCCTATGACTATTACAAAGTCACGCCCTACTGGCATTGACGACCCGAAACAAAATGGCCCCGCCGAGGCGGGGCCATTTTGGTTTCGATGCGCGCCTATTCGCTGATGTGAAAGGCGGGCAAGGGCGCCGCCGCCTTGGGTGGCGACTGCTGATTGTCGCACGACGTCAGAAACGCCGCCACGATCAGGAACAGACTCACGATACCGCTCAACTGGGACATGGCGAAACTCCTCCTGTTTCGCCCCGCGCACCAGCATCATAGCCGGAAGCCGGTCCACCGTACATGACTTATGATGACAGTGATTTGCGCTTCGTGAATCGTCTGATGCATGCCGCCCAAAAGTGGCCCCGGTTTTGGGAGAACGACATGCATGAAAACAAAGACCTAAAGAGCGGCACCTGGATCCGTTCAAATAAGACGCGCTCTTTAGGCTGACGCCACGGCAATAATTGCGGGCGGGCCGATTGCCTTTTGCGGCACTTTGGCTAAGACGTGCGCGACGCTTCTTCAGATCAATCGGGGACATCGCAATGACTGCCATCATCGACATTGTCGGGCGTGAAATCCTGGACAGCCGTGGAAATCCGACCGTCGAGGTCGATGTCGTTCTCGAAGACGGCTCGATGGGCCGCGCGGCGGTTCCGTCGGGTGCCTCGACCGGCGCCCACGAGGCCGTCGAACTGCGCGACGGTGGCGCCCGCTATCTCGGCAAGGGCGTGCTCAAGGCCGTCGAGGCGGTGAATGGCGAGCTGTTCGAGGCCATCGGCGGCATGGAAGCCGAAAACCAGATCCACATCGACCAGACCATGATCGAGCTCGACGGCACGCCCAACAAGAGCCGGCTCGGCGCCAATGCCATCCTCGGCGTCTCGCTGGCCGTGGCCAAGGCCGCGGCCGATGCGTCCGGCCTGCCGCTCTACCGTTACGTCGGCGGCACCAAGGCGCATGTCCTGCCGGTGCCGATGATGAACATCATCAATGGCGGGGCCCATGCCGACAACCCGATCGACTTCCAGGAGTTCATGATCCTGCCGGTTGGTGCACCGACGCTGCGCGAAGGTGTTCGCTGGGGCTCGGAGATCTTCCACACGCTGCGCAGGAAGCTGAAGGATGCCGGCCACAACACCAATGTCGGCGACGAGGGCGGCTTTGCGCCGAACCTGAAGAGCGCGCCGGTGGCGCTCGATTTCATCATGGAATCGATCGAGAAGGCCGGCTTCAAGCCAGGCGAAGAGATCGCGCTCGGCCTCGACTGCGCCGCGACCGAGTTCTTCAAGGATGGCAACTACGTTTATGAGGGCGAGAAGAAGACCCGCGATCCCAAGGCGCAGGCCAAATACCTGGCCAAGCTTGCCGCCGACTATCCGATCATCTCGATCGAGGACGGCCTTGCCGAGGACGACTGGGAAGGCTGGAAGTATCTGACCGACCTGATCGGCAAGAAGACCCAGCTGGTCGGCGACGATCTGTTCGTCACCAACACCGCGCGGCTGCGCGACGGCATTCGCATGGGCGTTGCCAATTCGATCCTGGTCAAGGTCAATCAGATCGGCTCGCTGACGGAAACGCTCGACGCCGTCGAGACCGCGCACAAGGCTGGCTACACCGCCGTCATGTCGCACCGCTCAGGCGAAACCGAGGATTCGACCATCGCCGATCTCGCCGTTGCCACCAATTGCGGACAGATCAAGACCGGCTCGCTGTCGCGCTCGGACCGCATGGCCAAGTACAACCAGCTGATCCGCATCGAGGAAGAGCTCGGCAAGCAGGCGAGCTACGCCGGCAAGTCGGTGTTGAAGGGCTGATCCGGGCCAAATTCCAGGGAATGTGTAGGGGCGGGTCATTCGCTCGCGGCCAACGCGCGTCACACGGCCTCGTGTGACGCGCTGCGCACCCTCGGTCCTGGCCCTTGAGCAAGCTTTGGGCGACATGCACTGCCGAGCTCGAACTGGAACGCTTCTGCTGTGGCGGGAAGCGCTCAAGCGCTTTCCGTGCGATGCATGCCTAGCGCCACCGAGAGGTTTGCAGTGATTTTCTGCATCATATCCGGCGAGTCTCGCTCGACACCGTAGACGAAGCCTGGGAAATCGAGCGGTTTCTGGTGAGACCAGATCGCTTCATGCTGGTCCGGGGGCAGAATCTGAGCCGGATTGCCGACGGCAATCCAGCCGATCGGTACGACCGTACCAGGTTCGAGGCGGGTACGCAGGTGAACGATGCCATTGATGCGGACTTCCGATCCGCGGCCTACGTGCGCACCATGGAACACCGCCGCACCTGTAGCGATAAAAACTTCATCGCCGATTTCCGCGCCAACCACGTGGCTGTTAGGGCCTACAAGGCAATGATTCCCCATGGTGCAAGGATGACTTGCTGTGGCCCGGATCACCGCATTTTCCAACACGATACAATCGCGGCCAATGCGAATCGAGCCGCTAGCCTCCGCCACAAGGCGGGCGCCGTGCATAATCCGGCTGCCAGCGCCAATAACGACATCGCCACATACTGTGGCATCCGGGGCGACCCAAGCATCGGTGTCGATCGCAGGCGAATGCCCTGCATAAGAAACGATCATCGCTCGCTCTCCTCTCTCTCGATCTCAGCCGCGCGGCAGCCGATCGGGCAAATCTCATGCCCGCAAAGGTCATGCTCGCAGAGGCGACACGTTGTTCTCGCGAAAGCGCGGGAAGTCGTCGCGCCGGCAAGGATCTCGTCCAGCATGGAAGCAAAGTGCCGCCGCTTGTCCGGCTGCAGCGCAGACAGCAATCCGTCGAGCGCGGCGAGCCGAAGAGCTTGCATTTCCCTTACCTGTGCGTGGCCAGTCTCCGTCAGCGACAGCGGAGTGACGCGACCCTCCGGGCTGCCACGCACTATCAGCGCCTGCCGTTCCAGGCCGTCGATCAAACGCACGGCTGTCGGTTGACTGACGCCGACGACCTCGGCGAGTTCCGTCGTCGTCAACCCCGGTTTGAAGTGCAGCATCGACAGCACCGCCGCAGCACTTGGTGAAAGCTCTCTCAACGAGGCTTCCGTCCTGTCGCGAATCATGGCGCCGAGCGCGCCGAGTTTGTTGGCGTCCAATAATTGCATAGCGTATGCATATGTAATTTCGGCAGAACGTCAACCGCTTTTCCGCATGCAAGCTGCGCGACCGCAAAGGATTGAGAAGAAAAAACCGACGGCCGGATGCAACTTGCCGGGCCAGGTCATGTCCCGCTCGCCAAATCCCACGGTCCGTAACCGTCCGTTAAGCACAATCGGGCGAAAAAGATGCGAGCCGCATGAGTTCGCGGCCGCGAGGATTTGGATCATGTGGACGCGTCAGCACAAGCAGAGAAACACCGGCCGGCTGATCATCCCCTCACTCTGCGTGGCGTTCCTCGCCTATTTCGGCTTTCACGCCTATCACGGCGAATTCGGCATCAATTCGAAATATCAGCTGGAGGCCGAGACGGTTGCACTGCAAGGTCAGCTCGACGCGATCAAGGCACGCCGGATGGAGCTCGAACGGCGCGTTCGGCTGATGCATGAAGGGTCGATCGAGAAGGACATGCTCGACGAGCAGGCGCGCAAGGCGCTCAATCTGTCCCAGGCTGATGAAATCACCATCATGTTGCCGGCCTCGGCGAAGTAACCGGTTTTCAGTTAATAGCCAATATTTTCAATGATTTTAATCGCTTAGACGCATGTGAGCTATGCAATTTCGGCATGGCGCAACGCTCTAACGCGTGTTAGCCTCCCCAAAATCGGTGGGGAGGAGCTGATCTCCCCAGGGCAGATTTCATCTGCCCTAATGTCCGCGAAGAGACGCCAACAGGGAGTGATGCATGGCTACCGCCGCCAGAAAAGCGCCTGCCAAATCCAAATCCGACGGCAAATCGGGGCTCTCGGCCCCCAAGCCTGCCGACTTCACCAAGGATGAAGAGCTTGCCGCCTACCGGCACATGCTGCTCATTCGCCGTTTCGAGGAAAAGGCCGGCCAGCTTTACGGCATGGGCTTCATCGGTGGCTTCTGCCATCTCTATATCGGCCAGGAAGCGGTCGTCACCGGCATGAAGATGGCGCTGATCGAAGGCGACCAGATGATCACCGCCTATCGCGACCACGGCCACATGCTGGCGATGGAGCTTTCGCCGCGCGGCGTCATGGCTGAGCTGACCGGACGTCGTGGTGGCCTGTCACGGGGCAAGGGCGGCTCCATGCACATGTTCTCCAAGGAGAAGCACTTTTACGGCGGCCACGGCATCGTTGGCGCGCAAGTGTCGCTCGGCACCGGCCTCGCCTTTGCCAACCGCTATCGCGACAACAACAATGTGTCGCTGACCTATTTCGGCGATGGTGCGGCCAACCAGGGCCAGGTCTATGAAAGCTTCAACATGGCCTCGCTGTGGAAGCTGCCGGTGATCTACATCATCGAGAACAACCGCTATGCCATGGGTACCTCGGTCTCGCGCTCGTCGGCGGAGACGGACTTTTCGCATCGCGGCGCCTCGTTCAAGATTCCCGGCATCCAGGTCGATGGCATGGATGTGCGCGCCGTCAAGGCAGCCGGCGATCTGGCCACCGAATGGTGTCGCGCCGGCAACGGCCCCGTGATCCTGGAAATGCAAACCTATCGCTACCGCGGCCATTCGATGTCCGACCCGGCGAAATACCGCTCCAAGGAAGAAGTGCAGAAGATGCGTTCCGAGCATGACCCGATCGAACAGGTCAAGGCACGGCTGATCGAGAAGAAGTGGGCTGGTGAAGACGAGCTCAAGACCATCGACAAGGGGGTTCGCGACGTCGTCGCCGATGCCGCCGAATTTGCCCAGCACGACGCGGAGCCGGATCCGTCCGCGCTCTGGACCGATATCGTATTGTAACGGGAGGGTAGGACATGCCGATCGAAATTCTCATGCCCGCTCTCTCGCCGACCATGGAAGAGGGCAATCTTTCCAAGTGGTTGAAGAACGAGGGCGACAAGGTCGTCGCCGGCGACGTCATCGCCGAGATCGAAACCGACAAGGCGACGATGGAAGTCGAAGCCGTTGACGAAGGCACACTTGGCAAGATCCTGATTGCCGCCGGTACCGAAGGCGTCAAGGTCAACACGCCGATCGCGGTGCTGCTGCAGGACGGCGAAAGTGCCGCTGATGTCGGCAAGTCCGAGGCTCCCGCCAAGGCGGAAGCTCCGGCCAAGCCAGAGGCTCCGGCCGCCGAGGAAAGGGTGGAGCCGGCAAAGTCCGCCGCCGCACCGGTCGCAGCCGCTCCTAAGACGGAAATCGCCGCCGATCCGGACATTCCGGCCGGGACGGAAATGGTCTCGACCACGGTGCGCGAAGCGCTGCGTGACGCAATGGCCGAGGAAATGCGCCGCGACGGTGATGTCTTCGTCATGGGCGAGGAGGTCGCCGAATACCAGGGCGCCTACAAGATCACGCAAGGGCTGCTGCAGGAATTCGGGCCGCGTCGCGTCGTCGACACGCCGATCACCGAGCATGGCTTTGCCGGCGTCGGCGTCGGTGCGGCGATGGCCGGCCTGAAGCCGATCGTCGAGTTCATGACCTTCAACTTCGCCATGCAGGCGATCGACCAGATCATCAACTCCGCCGCCAAGACGCTCTATATGTCCGGCGGCCAGATGGGCGCGCCGATCGTGTTCCGTGGACCGAATGGCGCGGCGGCTCGCGTCGCCGCCCAGCACTCGCAGTGCTATGCTGCATGGTACAGCCACATTCCGGGCCTCAAGGTCGTGATGCCCTACACCGCCGCCGACGCCAAGGGTTTGCTCAAGGCGGCGATCCGCGATCCCAATCCGATCATCTTCCTCGAGAACGAAATCCTCTACGGCCAGTCTTTCGACGTGCCGAAGCTGGATGATTTCGTGCTGCCGATCGGCAAGGCGCGCATCCACAAGACCGGCAAGGATGTCACCATCGTCTCCTTCGGCATCGGCATGACCTATGCGGTGAAGGCGGAAGCGGAATTGCGCGGCATGGGCATCGATGTCGAGATCATCGATCTCAGGACCATCCGCCCGCTCGACCTCGACACGGTGATCGCGTCGGTCAAGAAGACCAACCGTCTGATCGTCGTGGAAGAGGGATATCCGCAGAGCTCGGTCGGCGACCATATCGCCAACCAGGTCTCGCAGCGCGCCTTCGACTTCCTCGACGCTCCGGTCATCACCATTGCCGGCAAGGACGTGCCTATGCCCTACGCGGCCAACCTCGAGAAACTGGCGTTGCCAAACGTCGGCGAAGTCATCGAGGCGGTCAAAGCCGTCACGTATCGCTGAACCGGGCGGGAGGACAAAATGCCAATCAACATCACCATGCCGGCCCTGTCGCCCACGATGGAAGAGGGCAATCTGTCCAAGTGGCTGGTCAAGGAAGGCGACAAGGTTTCGCCGGGCGATGTCATCGCCGAGATCGAGACCGACAAGGCGACGATGGAAGTCGAAGCCGTCGATGAGGGCACGGTTGCCAAGCTGGTCGTCCCCGCCGGCACCGAAGGCGTCAAGGTCAATGCGCTGATCGCCGTGCTCGCCGCCGAGGGCGAGGACTCAGGCGCCGCCGCGAAAAGTGGTGATGGTGCAGCACCGGTGAAAGCCGAGGCGCCGAAAGCCGAGGCTCCGAAGGCTGAAGCACCAAAGGCTGAAGCACCGAAGGCCGAACCCAAGGCAGTGGCGGCTCCAGCCGCCAACGGCCATGCGGCTGGCGAGCGCACCTTCGCCTCGCCGCTCGCGCGCCGCATCGCCAAGGAGGCCGGCGTCGATGTTTCTGCCGTGACCGGCACCGGTCCGCATGGCCGGGTGGTGAAGGCCGACGTCGATGCGGCGATTGCCGGTGGCGGCGCCAAGCCGGCCGCCAAGGCAGCACCAGCGGCACCGGCGGCTGCCGCCGCGCCGGTGAAGGCGATGTCGGACGAACAGGTGCTGAAGCTGTTCGAACCGGGTTCCTACGAGCTCGTCCCGCATGACAATATGCGCAAGACCATCGCGCGCCGCCTGGTTGAGGCCAAGACCACCATCCCGCACTTCTACCTGACGCTCGATTGCGAACTCGATGCGCTGCTGGCCTTGCGCACGCAGATCAATGCGGCGGCGCCGATGAAGAAGACCGAAAAGGGTGACGTGCCTGCCTACAAGCTGTCGGTCAACGATATGGTCATCAAGGCGATGGCCATGGCGCTGAAGGCGGTGCCGGATGCCAACGCCTCGTGGACCGAGAGCGCCATGGTCAAGCACAAGCATGCCGATGTCGGCGTCGCCGTGTCGATCCCCGGCGGCCTTATCACGCCGATCATCCGCAAGGCGGACGAAAAGACGCTGTCCACGATCTCCAACGAGATGAAGGACCTGGCCAGCCGGGCGCGCAGCCGCAAGCTGAAGCCGGAAGAGTATCAGGGCGGCACCACGGCGGTGTCGAACCTCGGCATGTTCGGCATCAAGGACTTTGCCGCCGTCATCAACCCGCCGCATGCGACGATCCTAGCGGTCGGCGCCGGCGAGGAGCGGGCGGTGGTCAAGAATGGCGAGATCAAAATCGCCACCGTGATGTCGGTGACGCTGTCGACCGACCATCGCGCCGTCGACGGGGCGCTCGGTGCCGAACTGCTGGTCGCCTTCAAACGCTTGATCGAGAACCCGATGGGCATGCTCGTCTAGGAAAGGAAAAGGCGGTGCGGAAATTCTTCACCAGCCTTTTTGCCTTCATCCTTTCCGGATTCGCCGGCGGCGTGGTGGCACAGCAATTGGCTGTCATCACCGACGCGCAGGAAGAGTACATCTTGGTGTTCCTGCTTTCAGCGTTGGTGACGGTTGTCGTCACCCTCGTTTTTTTCGTCGCGCAGTTCATGACAGATGCGCTTGCGACCGTAAACCGAACGGGCAAGCGGTTGCTGATCGTTTTCACGGCGCTTTTTGTCGTGCTGATAGCCATCATTCTTACTGAGAAAGGGCCGGCGGAAATGAGGGGGGATATGCCTATTGTAGTCGGCCTCGGCTTGCCAAGTTTGGTGACCATTCTGGTTCACTGGCTGTTCGTGCGCTGGCGGGTGGGACGCGGTTTGATCGAGGCACAGGTGAGCGCATGAAGACGGTCCTTTGCTACGGCGATTCGCTGACCTGGGGCTACGACGCCGAGGGTGGCCGCCATGCGCTGGAAGACCGCTGGCCGAGCGTGTTGCAGGCCGGGCTCGGTGGCGGCGTCGAAGTCATCGCCGAAGGCCTCAATGGCCGCACCACGGCCTTCGACGATCATTTGGCCGGCGCGGACCGCAACGGCGCCAGGCTGCTGCCGACGATCCTGACGACGCATGCGCCGATCGACCTGATTGTCATCATGCTCGGCGCCAACGACATGAAGCCGTGGATCCACGGCAATCCGGTCGCGGCCAAGCAAGGCATCCAGCGGCTGATCGACATCGTGCGCGGCCACGACTATCCGTTCGAGTGGCCGGCGCCGCAGATCCTGGTCGTTTCGCCGCCTGCGGTCAGCCGCACCGAAAATGTCGAGTTCAAGGAAATGTTCGCCGGCGGCGACGAGGCTTCGACGCGGTTGGCGCCGCTCTATTCCGCTCTTGCCGATGAGGCCGGCTGCGGCTTCTTCGACGCCGGCAGCGTGGCGCAAACCACCCCCCTCGACGGTGTCCACCTCGATGCCGAAAACACGCGAAACATCGGCGAGGCGCTGACGCCAGTCGTGCGCGTCATGCTCGAACTCTGAATCAAGGAGAAGAACCGTGGCTGAGAACTACGACGTCATCATCATCGGCTCCGGGCCCGGCGGCTATGTCACGGCGGTGCGTTCCGCCCAGCTTGGCTTCAAGACGGCGATCGTCGAGCGCGAGCATCTCGGCGGCATCTGCCTCAACTGGGGCTGCATCCCGACCAAGGCGCTGCTGCGCTCGGCCGAGATCATGCATTATTCGGATCATCTGAAGGACTATGGCCTGAAGCTCGACGGCAAGGTCAGCGCCGACACTGCTGCCGTGGTCGACCGCTCGCGAAAAGTGTCGCTGCGGCTCAATGGCGGCGTTGCCTTCCTGATGAAGAAGAACAAGGTCGACGTGATCTGGGGCGAGGCGAAGCTCTCGAAGCCGGGTGAGATCGTCGTGTCCAAGACCGCCAAGAAGCCGATGGAGCCGCAGCCGCCGGTGCCGAAAGGCGTCAAGGGCGATGGCACATACACCGCCAAGCACATCATCCTGGCGACCGGCGCGCGGCCGCGCGCGCTGCCCGGCATCGAGCCGGATGGCAAGCTGATCTGGACCTATTTCGAGGCGATGGTGCCGAAGGAGATGCCGAAGTCGCTGCTGGTGATGGGCTCGGGCGCCATCGGCATCGAATTCGCCTCCTTCTATCGCACCATGGGTGCCGAAGTGACGGTGGTCGAATTGCTGCCCGCGGTGATGCCGGTCGAGGACGCCGAAGTCTCGAAATTCGCGCAGAAGCAGTTCGAGAAGCAAGGCATGAAGATCATCCTCGAGGCCAAGGTGACCAAGGTCGAGAAGGGTGCCAACTCGGTCACCGCGCATGTCGAGATGAAGGACGGCAAGGTCGAGAAGATCACCGCCGACCGCATGATTTCGGCCGTCGGCGTACAAGGCAACATCGAGGGCCTCGGACTTGAGACGCTTGGCGTGAAGACCGAACGCGGCTGCATCGTCGTCGACGGCTACGGCAAGACCAATGTGCCGGGCATCTACGCCATTGGCGATGTCGCCGGTCCGCCGATGCTTGCCCACAAGGCCGAGCATGAGGGTGTGGTGTGCGTCGAGAAGATAGCTGCCTTTCCCGGCGTGCATGCCATAGACAAGCTCAAGATTCCCGGCTGCACCTACTGCAATCCGCAGGTCGCCTCTGTCGGCCTGACCGAAGCGAAGGCCAAGGCCGAGGGCTGGGACATCAGGGTCGGGCGCTTCCAGTTCGCCGCCAATGGCAAGGCCATCGCGCTTGGCGAAGACCAGGGGTTCATCAAGACCATCTTCGACAAGAAGACCGGTCAGTTGCTCGGTGCGCATATGGTCGGCGCCGAAGTGACCGAACTGATCCAGGGCTTTGTCGTGGCGATGAACCTGGAGACGACCGAGGAAGAGCTGATGCACACCATTTTCCCGCATCCGACGCTCTCGGAAATGATGAAGGAAAGCGTGCTCGACGCCTATGGCCGGGCGCTCAACGCGTGATAAATTGAGCGCTGGACCCGATGCAACCCGGCGGCAAGGGTGTTCGTTTGTGGATGCGTTTTCACCCATCACGCATGGAGAGGGCATATGCACTTGAATGGCGTCGGCTGGATAGCAGCAATCATTATCGGCGGCCTGGCAGGCTGGCTCGCCGAAATGGTCATGAAGAGCAACACCGGCATCTTCATGAACATTGTTCTGGGCATCGTCGGCGCGATCGTGCTGAACGCCATCCTGCAGGCCCTCAACATCGGCGTTTTCGGCATCGGCTGGACCGCCTATCTGATCACCGGCTTTATCGGCGCCTGCCTGCTGATCTGGGTCGGACGGCTGGTGCGCCGTTAACACCGCTGAACAGCCGCTATGCGAAAAGGGCCGCCTCGGCATGCGTCGCCACGGCCTTTTTCTTTGCGCCAAAAAGTCCTAGATGACGTCATGACAGCGAACGCCGGATTGGCGGTCGCCAATCAACCAGGTTTCCAGATGGTCACTGTCCTCGATACGATCGCCAACGCACCGCGCTTGCGGCATCCCGAGAAGGCTCACAAGCCCGACCAGGATGTGCTGCGCAAGCCCGACTGGATCCGCGTCAAGGCGCCGGTCTCGAAGGGCTATGCCGAGACCCGCGAGATCGTGAAGTCGCACAAGCTGGTGACGGTCTGCGAAGAGGCCGGCTGTCCCAACATTGGCGAGTGCTGGGAGAAGAAGCACGCCACCTTCATGATCATGGGCGAGATCTGCACGCGCGCCTGCGCCTTCTGCAACGTCGCCACCGGCATTCCGACCGCACTCGATCCCGATGAGCCGGCCCGTGTCGCGCACGCGGTCAAGCAGATGGGCCTGACCCATGTCGTCATCACTTCGGTCGACCGCGACGATCTCGCCGATGGCGGGGCACAGCATTTTGCCGAGGTCATCCGCGCCATCAGGGCGGCGACGCCGTTGACGACGATCGAGATCCTGACGCCCGATTTCCTGCGCAAGGAAGGCGCGCTGGAGATCGTCGTGGCGGCCAAGCCCGACGTCTTCAACCACAATCTCGAAACCGTGCCGTCGAACTATCTGACGGTCCGGCCGGGTGCCCGCTATTTCCACTCGATCCGGCTGCTGCAGCGGGTCAAGGAACTCGACCCGTCGATCTTCACCAAGTCCGGCATCATGGTGGGTCTCGGCGAAGAGCGGAACGAGATCCTGCAATTGATGGACGACCTGCGTTCGGCCAATGTCGACTTCATGACCATCGGCCAGTATCTGCAGCCGTCGAAGAAGCACCATCCGGTGATCCGCTTCGTCACGCCGGAGGAATTCAAGTCCTTCGAGACGATCGGCCGAACCAAGGGTTTTCTGCTGGTGGCGTCGAGCCCGCTGACGCGCTCCTCGCACCACGCCGGCGACGATTTCGCCAGGCTGCGCGCGGCGCGGGAAGCGCTTCTCAAGAAATCGCTCTAATGCATGTCGCCCAAAAGTGACCTCGGTTTTTGGGAGAACGACATGCATAAAAACAAAGAATCCGGAGCGCGTCGCTTGAATCCGTTTCGACGCGACACGCTTTAGAGCCGGTTTCATGCCAAAATTCGAAGCCACTCGCCGCGTTGCCCATACGCCGCAACAGATGTTCGCGCTGGTCGCCGATATCGAGGCCTATCCGCAATTCCTGCCGCTTTGCGAAGCGCTGACGGTTCGCTCGCGCAAGGAGCGTGACGGACGCACTGTTCTCCTCGCCGACATGAGCATCGGCTACAAGGCGATCCGCGAAACCTTCACCACGCAGGTGCTGCTGAAGCCGGATGAAAACACCATCGACGTGAAGTATATCGATGGCCCGTTCAAATATCTGAGCAATGTCTGGCGTTTCGAACCCGACGGCGGCGGCTGCGTCGTGCGCTTCTTCATCGACTATGAGTTCAAAAGCCGCATCCTAGGCGCAGTGATGGGAACCATGTTCGATCGCGCCTTCCGCATGTTCGCCGAGGCTTTCGAGAAGCGCGCCGACGTCATCTACGGTGCGGCGCCGTCTGCCTGATGCATGTCGCCCAAAAGTGCGCAGCGGTTTTGGGAAACAACGACATGCATAAATGCAAAGACTTAAAGCGCGTCGCGCTTTAACGCTGGCCGAGAACTCGCAAACCCAGTTCCAGCGCATGCCTGACCGTTTCACGGCGGATGAAATCGCGACCCTTGTCGGCAAACAGCCTGTGTTCGGCGGTCACGGTGTGGCCGTCCAGGCCAACGCCGAACCAGACCAGGCCGACGGGTTTTTCCGCCGAACCGCCGCCGGGACCGGCAATGCCGGTGACCGCCAGGGTGAGCCTGGCGCGGGAACGGGCAAGCGCGCCTTTTGCCATTTCGATCGCCGTCTCGCGCGAAACCGCGCCATGCGCCTCAAGCGTGGAGGCGCAAACACCGAGCATGTCCATCTTGGCTTCGTTCGAATAGGTGATGAAGCCGCGATCGACCACTGCGGAGGAGCCGGCAATATCGGTCAGCGCGGCTATGATCATACCGCCGGTGCAGCTTTCGGCCGTCGCCAGCATGATGCCGCGCTCCTGGCAGGCTTGCAGCAGCGCATTTGCCAGATCGTTGTTGCTCATTCCGGCACCTCGCCGGGAAACACCACGCTGGCCGTCGCGATCGCCGCTATGCCTTCTTCGCGCCCGACAAAGCCGAGCTTTTCATTGGTTGTCGCCTTGATCGAGATGCGGTCCGGCGAAATCGCCAGCATCTGCGAAAGGGCCGTCGTCATCGCCTCGCGATGCGGGCCGACGCGCGGCGCCTCGCAGATCAGCGTGATATCGGCATTGGCGATGCGGCCACCACGCTCACGCACCAGCCTTGCCGCGTGTTCGACGAAGATACGCGAGGCAGCGCCTTTCCACTGCGGGTCGGACGGCGGAAAATGGGTGCCGATGTCACCGGCGCCGCAGGTCGCCAGCAGCGCATCGGTCAAGGCGTGCAGCCCAACATCGGCGTCGGAATGGCCGGACAGTTTTTTGTCATGCGGGATGGCGACGCCGCACAAAGTGACGTGGTCGCCGGGCTCGAAGGCGTGGACGTCGTAACCATTGCCGGTTCTTATGTCGGGAAAGCGCATACGTTCGCCGGAAAGCCGCTGGTCCGCCATCGCAATATCCCGTGCCCAGGTGAGTTTGACATTGTCCGGCGAGCCCGGAACGATCTTTACCGGAATATGCGCCCATTCAGCGATCGCGGCGTCGTCGGTGAAGTCCATCTTTCCCAGGTGATGGGCTTTTTCGTGCGCGGCAAGAATGGGCCAGAACGGAAATCCCTGTGGCGTTTGCGCCGCGTGAAGTCCGCTGCGGGAAACGGTTTCTCCAACCACGCCAGTGGCCAACTCGCGCTTCAGCGTGTCGGCGACGGGCAGGGCGGGCAACGCGCCCTCGCGCTCGCCGATGGCGGCGATGGTGCGGTCGATCAGGTCGGCGTCGACGAATGGACGGACGGCGTCGTGGATCAGAACCCGCCCCGGCGCGTGGCCTCTCAAGGCAAGCAGGCCGAGCCGCACCGAAGCCTGCCTGGTCGCCCCGCCCATGATGGTGGTGACCCGTTCGGCGTTGGCGCCCGCCGCCTGCCGGAACAGTTCGCGGTCGTCGGCATGAATGGCGACAACAACCTCGCTGGTCCGTGGGTGGGCCAGAAAAATCTCCAGCGTATGCGCAATGACAGCGTGGCCGCCAATGCTTTGATACTGCTTGGGTCCGTTGGCCTGCCCGGCGCGCGCGCCGCGGCCGGCGGCAACGATCACCACCGCGACCTTGCCATCCACACTCGAGTTTTCACTTGCATCAGTCATGCCGATTGGCTTAGCGCACGATCCCGAAAAGTGTAATCGGTTTTCAGAAAAGATCGTGCGCCAAATGTGAAGTTCCAAAGCGCCCTTTGCGTGTCCTGAGGGACGCGCGGCGCTTTGGTCGCGGCCAAGGCCGATGGCCAGCATTTTTCCCAATTGCGCCTCAATGTGGCGTCATTCCGCGTTGCACATTGCGGCGGTTCTGGCTAGAGAATGTGCAACGAATGAACATGCTTGGTTTTTGTGCATGCCTGATTTGACCAAATTGGCCGCACCACTCGATGTCGGCGGCGTGAGAATCCGCAATCGCGTGTTCCTCGCGCCGATGTCAGGGATCACAGACGAGCCGTTCCGGCAGCGCGCCCACGCGCATGGCGCAGGCCTTGTCGTGTCCGAAATGGTGGCCAGCGGCGAGCTTGCCAAGGGCAGGGCCGGTTGCGACCTGCGCATCCGTCATTCCGGCCTTCCCGTCCACATGGTGCAGCTTGCCGGCCGCGAGGCGGCGCATATGGCCGAAGGCGCGCGAATCGCCGCCGGCGAGGGCGCTGACATCATCGACATCAACATGGGCTGTCCGGCCAAGAAGGTCACCGGTGGCTATGCCGGCTCGGCGCTGATGCTGGATCTCGACCATGCGCTGTCGCTGATCGACGCCGTGGTCGGCGCGGTCGACGTGCCGGTCACGGTCAAGATGCGGCTGGGCTGGGACGAAGCCGCGCTCAACGCGCCGATGCTCGCGCGCCGCGCCGAGCAGGCAGGCGTCAAGATGGTGACCGTGCATGGCCGCACGCGCTGCCAGTTCTATCAGGGCAAGGCCGACTGGCCCGCCATCGCGCGCGTCAAGGAAGCCGTGTCCATCCCGGTCGTCGCCAATGGCGATGTTTCTTCGCCAGCGGAAGCGGCTGCCATTCTCGATCAATCCGGCGCCGATGCCGTGATGATCGGCCGCGCCCACTATGGGGCGCCGTGGATCGCCGGCAGCATCGCGGCGGCCGCGGCAGGCGAGACGGCGCCCAAGGTGCCGCGGGGCCTGACGGCACTGGCCGACTATGTCGTGGCCCACTATGAGGACATACTGGCGCTCTATGGCGTCGAAAGCGGGCTGCGCCAGGCACGCAAGCATCTTGGCTGGTATCTCGACCGTCATGCCGGCGGCATCGCCGACGACAGCCGAAAAGCCATTCTGACGATATTCGAGCCTGCGCGCGTCATTGCCTTGCTGCGGGACGTGTTTTCGCGCGATCCGCAACCATTGAACCTGCGGAGCGCCGCATGAACGCCGCCGCCGGCAAGGGCGCTGAAATGGCGGATGCCGCCCAGATCGTGCTTAACACCATCCGCCGCCCGGTGATCATGATCAGCGAGCAAGGGTTCATCACCTTCGCCAACGCCGACGCGGAAGACTTCTTTCGCTCGAGCGCGACAATGCTGGCGCGCAACACACTGTCCAAGTTGATCCCCTTCGGCAGCCCGCTGCTGACGCTCGTCGATCAGGTGCGTGAGCGCCTGGCTCCGGTCAACGAGTATCGGGTCGACGTGTCGTCGCCGCGCCTCGGCATCGAGAAGGTCGTCGATCTCTACGTCGCGCCGGTGTCGGAATTTCCTGGCTCCGTCGTGGTGATGTTCCAGGAACGGTCGATGGCCGACAAGATCGACCGGCAGATGACGCACCGTGGCGCCGCGCGCTCGGTGACCGGTCTGGCGGCGATGCTTGCCCATGAGATCAAGAACCCGCTCTCCGGCATCCGGGGTGCCGCCCAGCTGCTCGAACTGTCGGCTTCCGACGAGGACCGCGCGCTGACGCGGCTGATCACCGACGAGACCGACCGCATCGTATCGCTGGTCGACCGCATGGAGGTGTTTTCCGACGAGCGGCCGATCGATCGCTACCCCGTCAACATCCATGTCGTGCTCGACCATGTAAAGGCGATCGCCAAGAACGGTTTTGCCAAGAGAATCAAGATAATGGAGGATTATGATCCTTCATTGCCTGCGGTATTTGCCAACCGCGACCAGCTCATCCAGGTGTTCCTCAACCTGGTCAAGAACGCCGCCGAGGCGATCGGCAGCGACCCCCAGGGTGAGATCGTGCTGTCGACGGCCTTCCGGCCGGGTATCCGCGTTTCCGTTCCGGGCACACAGGATCGCGTGTCGCTGCCGCTGGAGTTCTGTGTGCGCGACAACGGCTCCGGTGTCTCGGAAGATATCCTGCCGATCCTGTTCGACCCGTTCATCACCACCAAGCCGAACGGCTCGGGGCTGGGGCTGGCGCTGGTCGCCAAGATCGTCGGCGAGCATGGCGGCATCATCGAATGCGAATCGACGCCGCGCGGGACCATATTCCGCATCCTGATGCCGGCCTGGAAAGAAGCGCCATACGGCGCCGATGAAGACGGTGAAGGAGACCGCAAATGACCGTTCGCGGCAATATTCTCGTCGCCGACGACGATGCGGCGATCCGCACCGTCCTCAACCAGGCGCTTTCGCGCGTCGGTCACGAGGTGCGGGTCACCTCCAACGCTTCAACTCTGTGGCGCTGGGTGGCAGCGGGCGAGGGCGATCTGGTCATCACCGACGTGGTGATGCCGGACGAGAACGCCTTCGACATGCTGCCGCGCATCAAGAAGGCGCGGCCGGAGCTGCCGGTCATCGTCATGAGCGCCCAGAACACCTTCATGACCGCGATCCGCGCATCCGAAACCGGCGCCTATGAATATCTGCCGAAGCCATTCGACCTGACCGAACTCCTCAACATCGTCAACCGGGCGCTTTCCGAGCCGCGGCGACCGAAGATCGATGCGCGGCCGGAAGAGCAGCCCGACGCGATGCCGCTTGTCGGCCGGTCCGCCGCCATGCAGGACATCTACCGCATGCTGGCGCGCATGATGCAGACCGACCTGACGGTGATGATCTCGGGCGAATCCGGCACCGGCAAGGAACTGGTGGCGCGCGCGCTGCATGAATATGGCCGCCGTCGTGGCGGCCCGTTCGTTGCCATCAACATGGCGGCGATCCCGCGCGACCTGATCGAATCGGAACTGTTCGGCCACGAGAAGGGCGCCTTCACCGGCGCGCAGAACCGATCCACTGGTCGCTTCGAGCAGGCCGAGGGCGGCACGCTGTTCCTCGACGAGATCGGCGACATGCCGATGGAGGCGCAGACGCGTCTGCTGCGCGTCCTGCAGCAGGGCGAGTACACGACCGTCGGCGGACGCACGCCGATCAAGACCGATGTGCGCATCGTCGCCGCCACCAACAAGGATCTGCGCACGCTCATCAACCAGGGGCTTTTCCGCGAGGATCTTTTCTATCGCCTCAACGTCGTGCCGCTCAGGCTGCCGGCTCTGCGCGAACGCTCCGAGGACGTGCCGGACCTCGTCCGGCACTTCTTCAAGCTCGGCGAGATGGAAGGTCTGCAGACCAAGCGCATCTCATCCGGCGGCATCGAATTGATGAAGCGCTACCCGTGGCCGGGCAATGTGCGCGAACTGGAAAACCTGGTCCGCAGGCTCGCCGCGCTCTATTCGCAGGACGAGATTTCGGCCGAGATCATCGAGGCGGAGCTCAAGACCGGCGAGCGCCCGGTGGTGCCGGGCGGCGGCAATCTCATTCCCGACGACCTGTCCATCGGCCAGGCGGTCGAGCATTTCCTGCAGCGCTATTTCGCCTCGTTTGCCGGCGACTTGCCGCCTGCCGGGCTCTACCAGCGCATCCTGTCCGAGGTCGAATATCCGCTGGTCCTGGCCTCGATGACGGCAACCCGCGGCAACCAGATCAAGGCTGCGGAATTGCTGGGCTTGAACCGCAACACGCTGCGCAAGAAGATTCGCGAACTCGGCGTCAACGTCTACAAATCATCTCGACAGGGCTGAGCCCTGATCCGAGCCCGGGCCTCTTTTCAGGGGATCGGCGGCTGAAAGATTTCCGTCTCGGTCACACTTGTTGCATAATCGCCACAATGCGTTGCATACATCCGACGCAATCATGGCTCTCTAGACGGCGACATGGCTCCGCAGGCACCGACACCCAACCAACCGCTTTTCAGCGAACCTGGCGCGCGCGACGGGCGCCGGCTGCTTGCGCTGCCGGGCGTGGTCGCGGTTGTCGGCGCGCTGGTGACGGCGGCGATCTCGTTCACCATCCTTGTCGGCGCCACCCCGATCACGCCGAACGAGTCCACGACGCTGGCGCTGATTGCCCTCAACGCCGTATTCGTCCTGTTCCTCATCGCGCTGGTCGGACGCGAAGTGCACCGCATCCTGATGGCGCGCCGGCATGGCAAGGCGGCCTCGCGGCTGCATGTGCGCATCGTCGCCATGTTCGCACTGGTTGCCGCAATTCCCGCCATTATGGTGGCGATCATCGCGTCGATCACGCTCGACATCGGCCTCGATCGCTGGTTCGAGATCCGCACCAAGACGATCGTCAATTCGTCGCTGTCGATCGCCGATGCCTATGTCCAGGAAAACGCCCGCAACCTCCAGGGCACGACGCTGTCGATGGCCTATGATCTCGACGCATCAAGGACACTCTACGGCCTTGATCGGACTGGCTTTCTCGACCTGATGAACAAGGAAGCCGTAGGTCGGTCGCTGGCCCACGCGGCGCTGATCAAGCCCGACGGCTCGTTCGTCATGAGCGCCAAGACCGAAACCGATTTTGCCATGCCCGAGCCGCCGGAAGGCGCCGTGGCCAGTGCTGCCGACGGCAAGCCGGTGCTGATCGAGCCGAAAACGCGCAACATCATGGGCGCCATCGTTAAGTTGCGCGAGATCGAAGGCCTCTATCTCTACACCATTCGCCTCGTCGATCCCGAAGTGATCAAGGCGCGGCAGATCGTCAGGTCCAACACCGACGAATATCGTGGTCTGGAAGACAACCGCCGCACCTCGCAGGTGGCCTTCGCGCTGCCCTATCTGTCGCTGACGCTGATCATCATCCTGTCCGCGATATGGACCGGCATCGCCGTCGCCGATCGCCTGGTGCGGCCCATCCGCCAGCTCATCGGCGCCGCCGACGAGGTGGCGACCGGCAATCTCGACGTCGCGGTTCCCGTCAGGCCATCGGACGGCGATGTCGCCTCGCTGGGCGACACCTTCAACAAGATGCTTCTGGAACTGAAATCGCAGCGCAACGAAATCCTGTCCGCCAAGGATCTGATCGACGAACGGCGCCGCTTCTCCGAGGCGGTGCTGGCCGGCGTCACAGCCGGCGTCATCGGCGTCGATCCCTACGGCATCGTCACCATCGTCAACCGCTCGGCCGAAGCGATGCTGGCCATATCCGCCAGCGCGGCACTTGGACAGAACCTCTCCGCCGTGCTGCCGCATGTCGGCCGCGTCTTCGAGATTGGCCGCAAGTCCGGCAAACCCGTCTATCGCGAGCAGGTGACTTTCTATCGTGCCGGTGCCGAGCGGACCTTCAACGTGCAGATCACCATCGAAGCCGGCGACGACGGCTCCGAGGGAAAATCCTATGTCGTGACGGTCGACGATATCACCGATCTGGTTCAGGCGCAGCGCTCCTCCGCCTGGGCCGACGTGGCCCGGCGCATCGCGCACGAGATCAAGAACCCGCTGACCCCGATCCAGCTGTCGGCCGAGCGCATCAAGCGTCGTTACGGCAAGGTCATCACCGAGGATCGCGAGGTTTTCGATCAGTGCACCGACACCATCATCCGCCAGGTCGAGGATATCGGCCGCATGGTCGACGAATTCTCGGCGTTCGCCCGCATGCCGAAGCCCGAGATGAAGGCCATCGACCTGCGCGAATCGCTGCGCGAGGCCTCGTTCCTGGTCGAGGTCAGCCGCTCTGACATCACGTTCGAGCGGGTGTTCGGCAACGAACCGCTCAAGGGCACGTTCGACAGCCGGCTGATGGCGCAGGCTTTCGGTAATGTGATCAAGAACGCCGCCGAAGCGATCGACGGGCTGGAACAGAAGGGCGGTTCGCACGGCATAATCCGGATTCAAGCCGGGCGCCAGAATGGCGCGATTCGCATCGACGTCATCGACAACGGCAAAGGCCTGCCGCGCGAGAATCGCCAACGGCTGCTCGAGCCCTATATGACAACGCGCGAGAAGGGCACCGGGCTCGGTCTCGCCATCGTCAAGAAGATCGTGGAGGACCATGGTGGCAGGCTGGAACTTCATGATGCGCCTGCGGATTTCCACGACGGGCGGGGTGCGATGATCAGCATCATCCTGCCGCCTGCCGCCGCCGCGTCCCCGCGCGGCGAAAGCAGAACGGAAAACGAACGAGAAACTGAAAAGGTCGGTAATGGCGTCTGATATTCTCATCGTCGATGACGAGGAAGACATTCGTGAACTCGTCGCGGGCATCCTGAGCGACGAAGGTCACGAAACCCGCACGGCGTTCGATGCCGACAGCGCGCTGGCGGCGATCGCCGACCGGGCGCCGCGGCTGATTTTCCTCGACATCTGGCTGCAGGGCTCGCGTCTGGACGGGCTGGCTTTGCTGGATGAAATCAAGACGATGCACCCGACCTTGCCGGTGGTGATGATCTCCGGCCACGGCAATATTGAAACGGCGGTCTCCGCCATCCGTCGCGGCGCCTATGACTTCATCGAAAAACCGTTCAAGGCCGACAGGCTGATCCTCATCGCCGAGCGCGCGCTCGAGACCTCGAAATTGCGGCGCGAGGTTTCCGACCTCAAGCTGCGCAGCGGCGAGACCTTCGATCTGATCGGCATGTCGTCGGCGATGAGCCAGTTGCGCCAGACCATCGAGCGCGTCGCCCCGACCAACAGCCGCGTCATGATCATCGGCCCTTCCGGCTCGGGCAAGGAACTGGCCGCGCGCGCCATCCACACGCTGTCGACGCGCAAGAGCGGGCCGTTCGTGACGCTGAGCGCCGCCAACATCACGCCCGAGCGCATGGAGATCGAGCTGTTCGGCACCGAATCGAACGGCGTCGAGCGCAAGGTCGGCGCGCTCGAGGAAGCCCATCGCGGCATCCTCTACATCGACGAAGTGGCAGACATGCCGCGCGAGACGCAGAACAAGATCCTGCGTGTGCTGGTCGAACAGCAGTTCGAGCGGGTAGGCGGCACCAAGCGGGTCAAGGTCGATGTCCGCATCATTTCCTCGACCTCGCAGAACCTGGAAGCGATGATCGCCGACGGCCGTTTCCGCGAGGATCTTTACCATCGCCTGGCGGTGGTTCCGGTCATGGTGCCGGGGCTGGCCGAGCGGCGCGAGGATATTCCCTATCTCGTCGACAATTTCATGAAGCAGATCGCCCGCCAGGCCGGCATCAAGCCGCGCCGCATCGGCGATGACGCGCTGGCCGTGCTGCAGGCGCACAACTGGCCGGGCAACGTCCGCCAGCTGCGCAACAATGTCGAGCGCCTGATGATCCTGGCGCGCGGCGACGACGTCGATGCACCGATCACCGCGGACCTGTTGCCGTCCGAGATCGGCGATGTCATGCCGCGCACGCCCAATCAATCCGACCAGCACATCATGGCGCTGCCGCTGCGCGAGGCACGTGAACAGTTCGAGAAGGACTATCTGATCGCCCAGATCAACCGCTTTGGCGGCAACATCTCGAAAACCGCCGAGTTCATCGGCATGGAGCGCTCCGCCTTGCACCGCAAGCTGAAGTCGCTGGGCGTCTGACAAGTCAAACGTCCAGTCAGCCGCGCGTGGGCCAAGCATTTGCCGGTTACGGCAGCGGCGGAATCGCATAAGAAAGCCCGAGAGTTATCCAGGGGTCGCCGCCAATGCCGCGCATTGCCTATGTCAACGGGCGCTACGTCACTCACGCTGGCGCTGCCGTGCACATCGAGGACCGCGGCTATCAGTTCGCCGATGGTGTCTATGAGGTCTGCGAGGTGGCGCGTGGCTTCATCGTCGATATGCCGCGCCATCTTGCCCGGCTGAACCGCTCGCTGACAGAATTGTCGATCGCCTGGCCGGTCACCCCAGGTGTGTTGCCGCTCATCCTGCGCGAGGTGGTCAACCGGAATCATGTCGCCAATGGCCTGGTCTATCTCCAGGTGACGCGCGGCGTCGCCAGCCGCGATTTTGTCTTCCCATCGGCGGACACCAAGCCATCCCTGGTGGTGACCGCCAGGAAGGCCGATCCTGCCGCAGGAGCAAAGCGAGCCGAGACCGGCATTGCGGTCATCACCGTGCCGGAGAATCGCTGGGACCGGGTCGACATCAAGAGCGTTGGACTGCTGCCCAATGTATTGGCCAAGCAGAAGGCCAAGGAAGCGGGTGCGCAGGAGGCATGGTTCGTCGATGGCGACGGCATCGTTAAGGAAGGCGGCTCGTCCAACGCCTGGATCGTCACCAGGGATGGCGTTCTGGTCACCAGGCCGGCCGAGCATGGCATCCTTCGCGGCATCACCCGCACGACCATGTTCGAGGTGGCGGCCAGACTAGGCCTGAAGATCGAGGAACGCGGTTTTTCCGTCACCGAGGCCAAGGCGGCACGCGAGGCCTTCATCAGTTCCGCAACGACAATTGCCATGCCGGTCGTGGTCATCGACGGCGATCCGATTGCCAATGGACACCCCGGCTCAGTAACACTTTCGTTGCGGCAAGCCTTTTTTGACGTTGCGGAAAAAAGTCCAGCCTGATAACCGCACAGGTGGAATGAACATCAATATATCTCGTTCTGCTTGTCGTTACTGACGACAAGAGGGTGTTTGCGCGCTTGACATGTGCCCGTTAATTTGGCGCATTGGCTTGCAAACCGAAGGGGATCGGCGAAAGACAAGAACAATGGCGGAACGATCGCAAAACCTTCAGGACCTGTTCCTGAATTCAGTTCGCAAGAGCAAGAACCCGCTCACCATCTTCCTCATCAACGGCGTGAAGCTGACCGGCGTGGTCACTTCGTTCGACAATTTCTGTGTCCTGCTGCGCCGCGACGGTCATTCCCAGCTCGTCTACAAGCACGCCATTTCCACGATCATGCCGAGCCAGCCGGTTCAGATGTTCGATGGCGAGGAAAGCCAGGGCGCCTGATTGGCACGTGAGAAAGACGCGGACGCACCGGTTCGCGGAAAACCAGCGCATCATCCCGGGACGGAAGCCAAGGGCCCGACCCGGGCCGTTGTCATCGTGCCGGTGCTCACCCGCCAGCCGCGCGGCGACGACGACAACAACCGTCCGCGGCTGACACGCTCAGCCGACGCCCGTCACGACGAGGCCGTCGGCCTTGCCCGCGCCATCAACCTTGATCTGATCCACACGGCGGTGGTGACCGTCAACGATCCGCGCCCCGCGACCTTGCTCGGCAGCGGCAAGGTCGCCGAGTTCGCCGAAATCGTCAAAGAGGGCCACGCTGAAGTGGTCATAGTCGACCATCCGCTGACGCCGGTGCAGCAGCGCAATCTCGAAAAGGAACTGAATGCCAAGGTGCTGGACCGCACCGGGCTGATCCTCGAGATCTTTGGCGAGCGCGCCCGCACCAAGGAAGGCACGCTGCAGGTCGAACTCGCTCACCTCAACTACCAGAAGGGCCGGCTCGTGCGCAGCTGGACCCACCTCGAGCGCCAGCGTGGTGGCGCCGGCTTCCTCGGCGGTCCCGGTGAAACGCAGATCGAATCGGACCGGCGCGTCCTTCAGGACAAGATCATCAAGCTGAAGCATGAGCTGGAG
Organism: Mesorhizobium calcicola; assembly: GCF_042682105.1. Lineage (NCBI taxonomy): Bacteria > Pseudomonadati > Pseudomonadota > Alphaproteobacteria > Hyphomicrobiales > Phyllobacteriaceae > Mesorhizobium > Mesorhizobium calcicola. The sequence continues at coordinate 1,460 of NZ_JBHUGY010000054.1, read as the reverse complement.
ACCGTGCGCCGCACCCGCGATCTGCACCGCGCCAAGCGCAAGAAGGTGCCGTTTCCGGTGGTGGCTATCGTCGGCTACACCAATGCCGGCAAGTCGACCTTGTTCAACAGGCTGACCGGGGCCGGCGTGCTTGCGCAGGACATGCTGTTCGCCACGCTCGACCCGACGCTGCGGCGCGTGCGCCTGCCGCATGGCACGCCGGTCATCCTTTCGGATACGGTCGGCTTCATCTCGGACCTGCCGACGCATCTGATCGCCGCTTTCCGCGCCACCCTGGAAGAAGTGGTCGAGGCCGACCTCGTCATCCACCTGCGCGACATTTCCGATCCCGACACTGCCGCGCAGGCCGAGGATGTCGAGCGCATCCTGGCCGACCTCGGCGTCGATGCCGGCGACGCCAAGCGGGTCATCGAAGTGTGGAACAAGATTGACCGGCTCGACGAAGGCAACAGGAACCGACTGCTCGCCGATGGCGCCGATGCCAGCAAGGCGCCGCCGGTCGCGGTGTCGGCGGTGACCGGCGAGGGCATCGATGCGCTGAAGGCGATCATCGAGACGCGGATGGCGGGCGAGCTCGACGACCTGACGGTGACGGTCGAGCCGGCGCAGTTCGGCCTTGTCGACTGGCTTTACCGCAATGGCGATGTCGTTTCGCGAACCGACAATGACGACGGCAGCGCCACCATCTCGCTCAAGGCGACCCAAATCGCCCGCGAAGAGATCGAAAGCAGATTGCGCGCCAAAACCAAAGGGTAACGTCGCTTACTTCGCGGTTTTTGCTTCCTGCCAGAGCGCTTCCATCTCGGCCAGATCAGCCTTTTCCAGCGTGTTGCCGGACTTTTCCAGAGCCTGCTCGACATAGTGGAAGCGTGAGCGGAATTTCTCGTTGGTGCCGCTGAGCGCGGCTTCCGAATCGAGCTTGAGGTGACGCCCGAGATTGACGACGGCAAACAGCATGTCGCCGAATTCGTCCTTGATCGACGCCGTGTCGCCTTTCGCCAATGCCTCGCGCAACTCGCCGATCTCTTCTTCGATCTTGTCGAGGATGGGCGCTGCCTCGCTCCAGTCGAAACCGACACGGGCGGCCTTCTCCTGAAGTTTCAGCGCCCGCGTCAGCGCGGGCAGGGCGACCGGCACGCTGTCCAGAAACCCCTTGCCATTGTCCTCGGGGTCGAGACCGCGGGCGAGGCGGGCGCTTCGTTTCTCCGCCTTTTCCACGGCCTTGATCTTTTCCCACATGCCCTTGGCCATGCCGGCGCCGCGAGCCGTCTCGTCGCCGAAGACATGCGGGTGGCGGCGGATCATCTTCGTCGTGATCGCCTGAACCACATCCGGGAAAGCGAACTCGCCAGCCTCTTCGGCCATTTGCGCGTGGTAGACGACCTGCAGCAGGAGGTCGCCGAGTTCGTCGCGCAGATCGTCGAGGTCACCGCGTGCGATGGCATCGGCCACCTCATAGG
>NZ_JBHUGY010000053.1:0-80428 GCF_042682105.1 Mesorhizobium calcicola | reverse complement strand
CGCCTCGAGCTCGTTGGTACCGGATCTGTCCGCTCGACCGCCGAATTACTCCATGTATGGGTTTCGGGACAATCGAGGGTGCTTGGCCACGACGGTGGTGGCGTAGAGCGCCTATGGCAATCCGATGGGCGGGCGCTCTGGCGCGTCGAGGGCATGGCGCTCGTCGAGACGGAAGAGGGAGAGCGCTATCGTGTGCAGGCCGGCGCCTCGTCGGACGACGAGCGACGGCTCGATTTGGAGACAATCTTCATTTCTGATTTGTCCTTCGAAGACGGATCAATTCAACCTGTGGCCGCACCTCTGCGGCCGCGAACTCGCGGGAGCGGCGGTGAACCGCGCTTGCGCTTTCTCAGGGAAGGTCGTGAGGTCAGTGCTCAAGGTGCCGCGGAGGGCCTCGTCACCGTTCAATGGCTTGATGACGAAGGATTCCTTATCGAGCGGGCCCGGGTTCTCGCGTTGCCTCAAGGCTTCAGTTTGGAGGGCCGAATCGAGACCGGCGGCGCGCGTGTGTCTTGGCAAGGATTGCAGGGCTGGCAAGTCGCGGCAGTCGATGAGTTTGGCACACAAATCGAGGCCGATCGCCTCGACGCCGGTTTGGTCGCGCCATGGCAGGGACAACCCACTGCGCAACTGCGCATCAGGTTGATCGATCCGTATGGATCTGCCGTCATGGCCATGTTGGACCTGGCGGCTAACGAGACCGTCCTCGTCGACGCCTCAGGCAGGATCCGCAAGGACGCGCCAGAATTATCGCTTGCCAATTTGCGCGGAGCCGTTCTCCTCACCGGTCGGGCGGTGACGATCGATCTCGATTTGCGAGGAGCGGCGAGTGCGCGCGCTTTGATCGCCCGCCGTGTGGAAGGCGAGACGCCAATGATCAAGTTTGGTGCGCTGGCCGAAAGCCTGCTGGGCCTGTCGGCCGAACGTGGCCCCAGCGTGGTGGTAAGGGACGACCGCAATCGGCCGCTATGCACCATCCGCCGTAGTCAAACCGTGCCGTTTGTCAATGACGGCAAGGCCCTCTTCGCGAGTTTGGCTGCAGATGCGTTCGCAGTGGCAAGGCCACTCCTCCATCCTGAAACCGAGCTGGCCCTCACCCAGATCGGCTCCGGGCTATTCCAACTGCCAACCCCGCCGGATGGCCCGTATCTCGTGTATTGCCGTAAAGGCGACGCAGTTGTGACACGTCCCTGGCTGATTGACGCTCCTGTAGGCGGTGGCAGCTCTTCGACCACAACGCGCCTGCAGGCGAATTCATTGATCTCAAAGGAAGACGAACGGCGACTGGCAATCCAGGAGGAGCTTTCGAGGATTGCCGATCGGACGGCATCTAGCGCGGAGCTCTCTCACCTTATCCGTGTTGTCGCGTCGCTTAAGGGGCTCAGTCCGCGAGCGCTCGACCTCACGCGGGAGTTGCCTTCCTGTCCCAAGCTGTTGTGTCGTTTGCTGTTGGCCGCCAGCCCCGAAAGACTAGAGGCAATCCTGACGCTGGAACGCGATCTGCCGTTCCTCTGGATGGCCTTGCCTGTGGACGCATGGAAACAGGCCGCAGGCGCCGAATGGGATCGCGCTGTGCAGGAATTGTCGACTGTGTTCGATTCCGCCCAAGCGTCGAAACAAGCCACGATGCAGATGCAGAAGCGATTTGAAACCCTGGCTGAGCGCACCTTATGGTTTGCCGGTGTGTCACGTTCAATCGGCATTGGAAAGACGCTGCCTCAAGACCTTCGGTCCGTGGCCCAGAATATGTACGCCTTCGCCACGACCAAGTGGACGATCTGCCACGCAGCCTTGCTGAATACGCTGCTCGACTGGGCGCCCCAGCCGGGCTCCAGGGCTTCGATTACAATCACTTCCCGATGCTACTGATGCCGCTTTGTCTCGCCGGCATTGCTTGCGGAAAACTGGAGATGACGCCGGATGTGGCGGCAGGCCTCCGCAACGCGCTGGACTTCGATAGCACCTACATCGCGACAGCTTACCCTCATTGCCTCGAGTTCCTTTCCAAATGACCATCAGACCCTTCGAGACCCTAAGCCGCTTGCGCCAGCGCATGGCGGAAGCCGTGATAGCCCAATCAGGTCTGCGGCATCCGGCGTTGACGGCTCATCTAAGAGAAACGCTGCCCAACCCGCACCATGAAGGCGCGCTCATACCGCCACCCGTTCTGGAAGGCGCCTTTCCATTCGTCACAGCCGATGAGACGCTGGCGGCACTGTCTGGGAGACTTCTCGATGAGCGAACTGTCGCAGCTCTTGCCGGAGACAACAGCGGCGAAGGCTATTCCTTTCCGCAGAAGCGCTCTCCCTATAAGCATCAACTTGAGGCGTGGCGCGTACTAGGAGATCCGAAACCAAGGAGCGCCATCATCTCCGCAGGTACGGGCTCTGGCAAGACCGAATGCTTCTTCGTCCCTATGCTTGACAGCCTCTACAGGAGAAGGGCGCGCGTGAGTGGTGTCGAAGCCATCATGCTTTACCCGCTCAACGCATTGATCGCCAGCCAACAGGAACGCCTCGACGCCTGGACGAAGCCGGCCAATGGCGCCATCCGCTACTGCCTATATAACGGCAACTTGCGTGAGAAGCTGAAGGCAAACGAACAACGAGAGGCATTGTTGCGCGCGCCGCAGAATGTGCCGGACCGCCAGGCGCTTCGCAGAGATCCGCCACCGCTTCTCGTGACGAACCTCACGATGCTTGAGTACATGCTCGTCCGCCCGCTGGGTGACGCGCACCGCACCCTGGCGGAAAGCGGTGCCGACGCAGTCGGAGGCGGTGTCGCCGCCGCCGACGACGACGACATGCTGGCCGCCGGCGATGATCGGATGCGACGGCCACGCCACCGACTGGATCGGCTCGCCGCCGACCCGCCTGTTCTGCTGCACCAGATAGGGCATCGCATCATGCACGCCGCCGAGATCGTCGCCGGGGATACCGGCCGCGCGCGGTGTTTCGGAACCGCCGCAATAGAGCACCGCATCATGTTCGGCGAGCAGCTCGGAGACCTTCTTGTCGACACCGACATTGACGCCGCAATGGAAGGTCACGCCCTCGCCCTGCATCTGCTCGATGCGACGATCGATGTAGTGCTTCTCGATCTTGAAGTCGGGAATGCCGTAGCGCATCAACCCGCCCGGCCGGCTTTCGCGTTCATAGACATGAACGTCGTGGCCGGCGCGGCCAAGCTGCTGGGCGGCCGCCATGCCGGCCGGGCCGGAGCCGATGATGGCGACCCGCTTGCCGGTCTTCTTCTCCGGCGGATAAGGCCGGATGTGGCCGGTCTCATAAGCCTTGTCGGCGATCGCCTGCTCGACCGTCTTGATGGCGACGGGAATGTCCTCGAGGTTCAGCGTGCAGGCTTCCTCGCAGGGCGCGGGGCAGATGCGGCCGGTGAACTCCGGGAAGTTGTTGGTCGAATGCAGGTTGCGGATCGCGTTGTCCCAGTCGCCATTGTAGACGAGGTCGTTCCAGTCCGGGATCTGGTTGTGGATCGGGCAGCCCGTCGGTCCGTGACAGAACGGAATGCCGCAATCCATGCAGCGCGCGGCCTGTTTCTCGACCTCCTTGTCCGACATCGGCAGCGTGAATTCGCGGAAATGCCGGATGCGGTCGGAGGCCGGCTGGTACTTGTGCACCTGCCGGTCGATTTCGAGAAAGCCTGTTACCTTGCCCATAGTCCAGTTCCTGCTGTCCAGATGGTGCGGTTTTCGCCGCACCCGTTAACCTCTTGAGGCAGCCATGGCAACCTTGCCTCAGAGGTCAAACTGTCGATGAAGGTGGCCGGGAAACCTGGGCCTCCCGGCAATGCATAAATCTATTCCGCCGCCACGCCCATGCGCATGCGTTCCATCTCGATCAGCGCGCGGCGGTATTCGACCGGCATGATCTTGCGGAATTTCGGCCGGAATGTCGTCCAGTCGTCGAGGATCTCGCGGCCGCGCACCGAACCGGTGTAGTGCACATGGTTCGAGATCAGCTGATAAAGCCGCTCCTCGTCATGGCTGGTCATGTCGCCGGACACGTCGACGCGCCCCTTGTGATCGAGGTCGCCGCCATGGTGCAGCAGCCTTTCCATCAGGTCGTCTTCTTCCGGAACCGGCTCAAGCTCGACCATCGCCATGTTGCAGCGCTCGGCGAAATCGCCCGCCTCGTCCAGCACATAGGCGACGCCGCCCGACATGCCGGCGGCGAAATTGCGGCCGGTCTTGCCGATGACGACGACGATGCCGCCGGTCATGTACTCGCAGCCATGGTCGCCGACGCCTTCGACGACGGCGACCACGCCCGAATTGCGCACGGCGAAGCGCTCGCCGGCGACGCCGGCGAAATAGGCCTCGCCCTCGGTCGCGCCGTAGAGCACGGTATTGCCGACGATGATCGACTCAGCCGCGACGATCTTGGCCTCTTCCGGCGGCCGGATGACGATACGGCCGCCCGACAGGCCCTTGCCGACATAGTCGTTGCCGGCGCCGACGAGATCGAACGAGATGCCGCGCGCCAGGAAGGCGCCGAAGGACTGGCCGGCGGTGCCGGTCAGCTTCACCGAGATCGTATCCTCGCGCAGGCCCTTGTGCTTGAAGCGCTTGGCCACTTCGCCAGACAGCATGGCGCCGGCCGAGCGGTCGACATTGCGGATGTCGACCTCGATCTTGACAGGCTGCTTGCTTTCGAGCGCGGGCTTGGCCAGCTCGATCAGCTTGCGGTCGAGCACATCGTCGATCGGATGCTTCTGCCGCTCGGTCCAGTGCACCGCTTCATGCGGCGCGTCCGGCTTGAAGAACATCTTCGAGAAATCGAGCCCGCGCGCCTTCCAGTGCACGATCAGGTCGCGCTTTTCCAGGAGATCCGTGTCGCCGATGATCTGGTCGATATGGGTGTAGCCCATCTCTGCCAGCAGTGCCCTCACCTCTTCCGCCACGTAGAAGAAGAAGTTGATGACATGCTCGGGCGTACCCTTGAAGCGCTTGCGCAGCACCGGGTCCTGCGTCGCGACACCGACCGGACAGGTGTTTAGATGGCACTTGCGCATCATGATGCAGCCGGCCGCGATCAGCGGCGCGGTCGAGAAGCCGAACTCGTCGGCGCCGAGCAGCGCGCCGATGATGACGTCGCGGCCGGTGCGCAAGCCGCCGTCGACCTGCAGCGCCACGCGTGAACGCAAGCCGTTCAGCACCAGGGTCTGGTGCGTCTCGGCAAGGCCCATTTCCCACGGGCTGCCGGCATGCTTGAGCGAGGTCAGCGGCGAGGCACCTGTGCCGCCATCATAGCCCGAGATGGTGATGTGGTCGGCGCGCGCCTTGGCAACGCCCGCCGCAACCGTGCCGACGCCGACTTCCGACACCAGCTTGACCGACACGTCGGCCGCCGGATTGACGTTCTTCAGATCGTAGATCAGCTGCGCCAGATCCTCGATCGAATAGATGTCGTGGTGCGGCGGCGGCGAGATCAGGCCGACGCCCGGCGTCGAATGCCGGACCTTGGCGATGGTGGCGTCAACCTTGTGGCCGGGCAATTGGCCGCCCTCGCCGGGCTTGGCGCCTTGCGCCACCTTGATCTGCATCATGTCGGAGTTGACGAGATATTCGGCCGTCACGCCAAAACGGCCCGAGGCGACCTGCTTGATCGCCGAGCGTTCAGGGTTCTTGCCGCCGCCGGGCAATGGCAGATAGCGGTCGGCCTCTTCGCCGCCCTCGCCGGTGTTCGACTTGCCGCCGATGGCGTTCATGGCGCGCGCCAGCGTGGTGTGCGCTTCGCGTGAGATCGAGCCGAAGGACATCGCCCCGGTCGAGAACCGCTTGACGATGTCGGCCGCTGGCATGACGTCGTCGAGCGCGACCTTCGTGCGGCCGGTTTCTTCCGCCAGCTTGATCCTGAACAGGCCGCGAATGGTCTGGGCGCGGGCCGTCTCGCTGTCGATCTGCGCCGAATAGTCCTTAAACGTTTCCCACGATCCCTGGCGCACGGCATGCTGCAAGGTGGCGACCGCGTCGGGCGACCACATATGCGCCTCGCCGCGCATGCGGAACATGTATTCGCCGCCGACCGCAAGGTTGTTGCGCAGCACCGGATCGTTGCCGAAACCGTCGGTGTGGCGGCTGAGCGTCTCGGCCGCGATCTCGTCCAGCCCGACGCCTTCGATCAATGTCGCGGTGCCGGTGAAATACTGCTGCACGAAATCGCTCTTCAGCCCGATGGCGTCGAAAATCTGCGCGCCGCAATAGGACTGATAGGTCGAGATGCCCATCTTGGACATCACCTTGAGGATGCCCTTGCCGATCGACTTGATGTAGCGCGAGACGACTTCGTAGGCGTCCACCTCTTTCGGCAGTTCGCCGCGCTTGTGCATGTCGAGCAGCGTGTCGAAGGCAAGGTAAGGGTTGATCGCCTCGGCGCCGTAGCCGGCGAGGCAGCAGAAATGATGCACTTCGCGCGGCTCGCCGGATTCGACGACGAGGCCGACCGAGGTGCGCAGTCCCTTGCGGATCAGGTGGTGATGCACCGCGGCCGTCGCCAGCAGCGCCGGGATGGCGATCCGGTCCGGCCCGACCTGGCGGTCGGACAGGATGATGATGTTGTAGCCGCCGGCGACCGCCGCCTCCGCCCGCTCGCACAAGCGGTCGATGGCGCCTTGCATGCCCGCGGCCCCTTCATTCGAGCCATAGGTGATGTCGATCGTCTTGGTGTCGAAGCGATCCTCGGTGTGGCCGATGGAGCGGATCTTCTCCAGATCGCCATTGGTCAGGATCGGCTGGCGCACCTCGAGCCGCTTGCGGCGCGAATTGCCGACCAGGTCGAAGATGTTCGGCCGCGGCCCGATGAAGGACACCAGGCTCATCACCAGCTCCTCGCGGATCGGGTCGATCGGCGGGTTGGTGACCTGGGCGAAGTTCTGCTTGAAATAGGTGTAGAGCAGCTTCGACTTGTCCGACATCGCCGAGATCGGCGTGTCGGTGCCCATCGATCCCACGGCTTCCTGGCCTGTCGTCGCCATCGGCGACATCAACAGCTTGGTGTCTTCCTGCGTATAGCCGAACGCCTGCTGGCGATCGAGCAGGCTGACATCCTTGCGCAGCGCGCGCGGCTCGACCGGCTTCAGGTCTTCCAGGATGAGCTGGGTGTTGGCGAGCCAGGTCTTGTAGGGATGCTTGGTCGCAATCTCCGACTTGAGCTCCTCGTCGGAGACGATACGCCCCTTCTCCAGGTCGATCAGAAGCATGCGGCCAGGCTGCAGACGCCACTTCTTGACGATCTTTTCCTCCGGCACCGGCAGCACGCCGGCTTCCGAGGCCATGATGACGCGGTCATCGTCGGTGACGATGTAGCGCGCCGGGCGCAGTCCGTTGCGGTCGAGCGTGGCGCCGATCTGGCGGCCATCGGTGAAGACGACCGCCGCCGGTCCGTCCCAGGGCTCCATCAGCGCGGCATGGTATTCGTAGAAGGCCTTGCGATCGGCATCCATGAGCTTGTTGCCGGCCCAGGCTTCCGGGATCAGCATCATCATGGCGTGGCTGAGGCTGTACCCGCCCTGGAACAGGAACTCGAGCGCATTGTCGAAACAGGCAGTGTCGGACTGGCCCTCGTAGGATATTGGCCACAGCTTCGAGATGTTGTTGCCGAACAGTTCGGAATCGACCGACGCCTGTCGCGCCGCCATCCAGTTGTTGTTGCCGCGCACGGTGTTGATCTCGCCATTGTGGGCGACCATGCGGTAGGGATGCGCCAGCTTCCACGACGGGAAAGTGTTGGTCGAGAAGCGCTGGTGAACCAGGATCAGCGCGGTTTCGAAGCGCGGATCGGTCAGGTCCTTGTAGTAGGCACCGACCTGGTAGGCCAGGAACATGCCCTTGTAGACTATGGTTCGCGCCGACAGCGACACGCAGTAGGAGCCAATGTCTTTGTTGTCGTTCTCGGCGTAGATGCGGCCCGATATCACCTTACGCAGCAGATAGAGCCTGGCCTCGTACTCCTCGTCGTCGGTAATGTCTGGCGTGCGGCCGATGAAGACCTGCCGATGGAACGGCTCTGACGCCACGATGTCCGCCGCCTTCGACAGGGACGAATTGTCGACGGGCACGTCACGGAACCCGATGAGCGGAAGCCCCTCGGACTGCGCCGATTCGGCGATGATGTCCTCGACATGGGCGCGAAGTGCTGCATCCTGCGGCATGAACCAGTGTCCGACGCCGTATTGACCGGCCGGCGGCAGTTCGATGCCCTGGGCTGCCATCTCCTCGCGGAAGAAACAGTCCGGAAGCTGCACCAACACGCCGGCACCATCGCCGACCAGCGGATCGGCGCCGACGGCGCCGCGATGCGTCAGGTTTTCGAGCACGGCAAGCCCGTCCTTGACGATCTGATGCGACTTCACGCCCTTCATGTTGACAATGAAGCCGACGCCGCAGGCGTCATGCTCGTTGCGCGGATCGTAGAGGCCGTGGGCGGAAAAGCCGGTGTCGGTTCGAAACGGCTTCTTGTTGGTTCGGAACGCGGTTTTGACGGTTGCCGCTTTCGTCTGCGCGGCCTGGCCGTTCGTCGCAGAGTGCGTCATGTCCGTCATCTCTTGGTCCTCCGTTCCCAGCCCTTCGGGCGCTGGTTTGCCTCGGCAAGCGCCTGGCTCACCCTGATCCTTGCGGCACGTCTTGCGAAATCCTTGCCGAACCAGGCGGCTTTCCGCATGGTTCGTATTCGTACAGGCCAATGTCTGGCCGTCCAACCTGTCGCTCGCAGCAACAGCCGGAGAGGCCCAAATGATACGCCAATCCAGCTCGTTTTGTGCGACAAAATAAGACAGCACTACTGTCCTAAATTTTTATGACAGAAATCCTGGGCGCGCACAAGGCTGATTCACAAAAATGTTGGAGGTTCCGCGACAGAAAATTACGCGCCGCAGGGGTAAAAACGTAACCTTCGGCCGCCGCCCATTTTCCTGGCCTCACCTGGCTTTACCGCTTTTCCGACGTCTGGCTCTTGCGAGCAGGATGCGAAAACGGCCAAGCTTGCATCGATTTTCCCAGCACAGGCAAACGCATGATCTTCGCTTCCGACAATTGGGCAGGCGCCCATCCCGACATTTCGGCCAATCTGTCCCGGCACGCCGCGGGCATCGCGACCGCCTATGGCGACGGCGAGCTCGACCGCGCCGTCTACCAGCGCTTCAGCGAGATCTTCGAGCGGGAGGTCGCAGTGTTCTTCGTCGCGACCGGCACGGCGGCCAACGCGCTCTCCATGGCGGCATGCAATCGTATCGGCGGCGTCGCCTTCTGCCATTCCGAAGCGCATATGAACGTCGATGAATTCGGCGCGGCGGGCTTCTACACCGGCGGAGCGCGCATGTCGCCGGTTCCTGGACCACTGGGGCGCATTAATCCGCAGGCTCTCGACCGGGCCATCATGCGCTATTCGCAAGACCTCGCCCCCGCCGGCCAGCCGATGGCGGTGACGATCACCCAGGCGACCGAGGTCGGCACGGTCTACACCGTCGATGATGTCAAAGCCGTCTCCGAGGTCGCTCGCCGCCATGGCTTGCCTCTGCACATGGACGGCGCGCGCTTCGCCAACGCGATTGCCGCGACCGACATTTCGCCTGCTGAAATGACCTGGAAAAGCGGCGTCGATATCATCTCCTTCGGCGGCACCAAGAACGGCTGCTGGATGGCCGATGCGGTTGTGGTCCTGAACCCCGACGTGGCGCGTGACCTGCGCCTGCTGCGCCAGCGCGCCGGGCAGACCTTTTCCAAGGCACGCTTCATCTCGGCTCAGTTCGAAGCCTATCTCACCGACGACCTGTGGCTGAGGATGGCGCGCCAGGCCAACGCCATGGCCGCCCGGCTGGCCGAGACGATCGAAGACGCGCCGACAGGCAGGCTGGCCTGGTTGCCGCAGGCCAATGAGGTTTTCGCGGTCCTCGACCGCACCAATGCCGAAAAGCTGCAGGCGGCCGGCGCCAAATTCTACGAATGGGGCGTACCACAGGGATTCGACGGCCACCTCGGCGACAACGAAGCGATCTATCGTTTCGTCGCCAGCTTCGCGACGACGGCCGAAGATGTCGACCGCTTTGGCCAGTTGATCGCGGGATAATCAGTATCCCTGACAACAAAAAAGCGGCGCCTTTCGGCGCCGCTTCCGTCTCGGGAGGAGACTTGTAATTTATGCAGCGGTCTTGGCCTCGATCTGCTTGGCCTTGGCCGGAGCCGAGGTGATCGCGATCTTGCGCGGCTTCAACTCCTCGGGAATGTTGCGCTTGAGGTCGACGAAGAGCAGGCCGTTCTTCAGCGCGGCACCGACGACTTCAACATGGTCGGCAAGCTGGAAGCGGCGCTCGAAAGCCCTCGAGGCAATGCCGCGATAGAGCAGTTCGGAACCTTCGCCGGTGCCTTCGTCCTTGCGCTCACCCTTGACGGTCAGCACATTGCGGTGGGCTTCGATCGAGATTTCCTCGTCGGAGAAGCCGGCAACCGCCATCGAGATCCGGTAGGAATCCTCGCCGGTGCGCTCGATGTTGTAGGGCGGATAGGTCTGCGCGCCATCCGGCTGCGCAAGCGAATCGAGCATGGTGAAGAGACGGTCGAAGCCGACGGTCGAGCGATAAAGCGGGGAAAAATCAACGTGACGCATGAGGTGTTCTCCTGTTGAGCAACATGGTTTGCGTATGGCCGGTGCGAAACCCTTGAGCGGCGTTTCGGCTGGACCAGCGGCCCCGATATTGGCGACCGCATCCAACATTTGGGGAGCGCTTGAAGGCATTTCAAGATTTGACCGGAGGCAAAGACACGAACGGAATTCATCTCGATGAACGGCAGATGAACCGCCGCTTCGGCGCGCGTTCAGATAGCCGGCGCTAGAGTGGGCTCAAGATCAAGGACAGGCGGCGCGCCGGATTTGCATAGGCGCCGCAACGAGGCCGAACCGGGTGTTAACGTCCCTTCCTCCCGGATCGACAGAGGCCGGAAGCACGCTTGATGCGGCTTCCGGCCTTCCCCGTTGCAGGCTCCCGTCACCGGGAATTCCTTTGCTTTTGGCGCATGGGCGTCTATCACCTTAGCGGAGCCAGCCAGCACGGGCGGCACGCCAGACGCCGAGCACGAAGCGCCGAATGATGGATCTTGTCCAAGACATCCCGCTTTTTCACGAAATCGAGGGCAATCCACGACCGGAAAACGCCACCGGCGGCTTCTTCACTACCCGCGACCGCAAGAAGATCCGCTACGGGCTGTTCGGCGCAGTGGCTCGCCCGTTGAAAGGCACCGTGGTCGTGCTCACCGGCCGCAACGAGTGCATCGAGAAATATTTCGAGACCATCCGCAATCTTGCAGATCGCGGCTTTGGCGTCGCCACCCTCGATTGGCGCGGCCAGGGCGATTCCTCCCGCCTGATCCGCGATCGCCAGCGCGGCTATGTCCGGAGCTTCCGCGATTACACTGCCGACCTGGAACAGTTCTTCGAGGAGATCGTGCTGCCCGACTGCCGCGGCCCCTACTACATCCTCGCCCATTCGGCGGGCGCGGTGATCACGCTGCTTGCCGCGCCGTCGATGGTGAACCGCGTGCGGCGCATGGTGCTGATCGCGCCATTCCTGACGCTGCCCGATCTGCCGGTTTCGATATCGACGGTTCGCCGCGTCTGTTCGTTCTTCTGCGCTATCGGCCTTGGCCGGCTCTATGCCGCCTGGGGACCACGGCCGAAGGTGACCGCCCCTTTCGAGACCAACAAGCTGACGTCCGACCCGGTGCGCTATCGGCGCAACACGCGGATTTACGAAGAGTACCCGCAGCTGGCGCTTGGGGGCCCGACGATCCGCTGGCTGCACGCCGCCGCCAAAGCATCCGAAGCTGTCAGCGACCCCGATTTCATGGCTCGCATTCAGGTCCCCATGCTGATAATCGCCGCCGGCGCCGACCAGGTCGTCTCGACCAAGGCGGTGGAAGCCTATGCCAGGCGTCTGCGGCTCGGTTCGCTGCTAATGATCGACGGCGCCCGCCACGAAATCCTGCAGGAGGCGGACATGTACCGCGAGCAACTCCTCGCCGCCTTCGATGCCTTCATACCCGGCAGCGACGACCCTACGGCCTGACAGACGCCGATCCCAGGCTCACGCCTGGCGGGCGAACTCCATGACCCAGTTGGTCTCCCAGCTCGCGCCACCATCCTGCGAGAAGGCCTGCTCCCAGCGCGCCGAATTCTCCCTGATCCCTGACCAGAGAAAACGAACCTGGATCGGCCGTCCGTCGAAGACATGGTCACACAGGAACGTGCCGACGCCGTCGGTGAACGCGCCGCGCACCGGCACGTCGATGGTCAGCGGGTTGCGGCCATCGATCCACCAGATCGACCATTGCCGTGTCGCCGGATCGAAGGTCCGCACCGTGGCGGCGCGATAGGCGCCGCCCGGCAGCTCGATCACATTGTCGTCGACATTGCCGAGCCCGCCGAGCAGCGGGCGCACCTCGCATGTGCCGGGGAATTCGTCCCAGTTGGTGTCGCCGGCAAGGCGCTTTTGCAGCCTTCGATGACTGACATCCCAGCCGCCGAAGAAGAAATCGAAATCGCCGCGGCCGTCCGCCGGGATGTCGTTGGCGCGGCTGGCTGTTGATTGTGTCGGCATGTCAGGTTCTCCCTCTGGAAAGGCTCTTCCATAGTCCGTCCCAACTGACACCCTGTTGTCAGTAGGGATGGACCGGCAACGCCCGCGGCAGGCAAAGTGCTAAAGATTCTGACAGCCCGCGCCATCCCGGAATGCTCATCTGCCCGCGTCGAACTGAACGCCATGGAGATGAGATCATGACCGAGAAAACCTGCGCCGCCTGCGATTGCCAGCTGGACGCCAACCCGATCCGCGTCAAGGTCGGCGGCAAGACCGTCGAAGTCTGCTGCGAGGAATGCGCGCAAGCGCTGAACGAAGCCGGCGCCTCGGCAGCCGGCGCCAGCGAGGACTGAGCGATGCGCCACGATCATATTGCCGCGACGCAATGCCTGGCCGGCACGATCCCCGCACTCAAGCCGACGGCCCGTGCCTCCGGCACCACGACGATCCAGCAGTCCCTGCGTGCACAATTCAATGCGGCTGCCGGCTGGATCGGCCGCCAGATGGAAAGGCGCCGTAGCCGCCGCGCTTTGCTCGAAATGACCGACGACCAGCTCAAGGACATCGGTCTGTCGCGCGGCGAGGCCTATGGCGAATTCTCACGCCGGTTGTGGGATTAATGCATGTCGCCCAAAAGTGGTCCGGTTTTGGGGCAACGACATGCATGAAACAAAGACTTAGAGCGCGGCGCGTGACGCCGTTTTCAACGCGACGCGCTTTAAGGGGCGGCCAGACTGGAAGTCTCCTGACAGGAATGGGCAAGCCGATTGCGTAGAGTGTCTGGTGCAATGCCGGACCCATGCTCCGGCGCAAGGGAAAGAGCGCAACGGCCATGTCGCAATTCACGGTTCAGCCGCTTCTCGACACCGGCACCGTCAGGGTGCGGGACGTCGTCTGCGGTGGCCAATGCCGGCACAGGAGCGAAGAAGAGTGCACGTCGGCCACGCACCTGGTGTTTCCCTATCGCGGCGTCTTCGTGCGCCATGTCGGCCGCAACGACGCCGTCGCGGAAGCCAATCAGCTGGTGTTCTTCAACGAGGCGGAAGCCTATCGGATCAGCCACCCCGTCGAGGGCGGCGACGCCTGCCTCGATCTCGTCGTCGAGGAGGCTCAGCTGCTGGAACTGGTGCCGAAGGAACAATTGCGCACCGGCGCCACTCCCGCGTTTCGCCGCCAACGCCGGCGCATCGACCCGCGAGCGCAGGCACTGGTGGCTTTGCTGCGCCACAGCCTGAGCCGCAACGTCGCCGAGACGCTCGAGGCCGAAACCCTGGCGCTGACGCTGGTGCGGCGTTCTCTCGGCGAGCGGACCTCGCATGTCGCCGGCGCCAGCCCGGGCCGACAGAAACTGGTCGACCGCGCCAAGCTGGTTTTGTCCTCGGATCTGTCGCGGCGCTGGACGCTGGCTGAAATTGCCGCCGAGGTCGGCGTCTCGCCGGTCTACCTCACGCAAGTGTTCCAGCAGGTCGAGGCGATGCCGCTCTATCGCTATCACCTGCGCCTGCGGCTGGCGCGTGCGCTCGACCTGCTTGGCCGCTACGACAATCTGACGACGCTCGGTATGGACCTTGGCTTCTCCAGCCACAGCCATTTCAGTTCCGCGTTCAAACAGGTCTACGGCCGCACGCCGGCGGAATTCCAGCGTTCGATCAAGCCGCGCTGAAGCCTGAAGATCAGCCGCGCAGCGCGGCCATAGCGGCCGCATGCAACTCCGGCGTCGCAGCCGCCAGGACGTCGCCACCCTTTTCCGCCGGCCCACCGTCGAATGTGGTGATGATGCCACCGGCCTTTTCGATGATCGGGATCAGCGCCACGATGTCGTAAGGTTTCAGTCCGGGGTCCACGGCGATGTCGACGCTTCCCGACGCGATCATGGCGAAGGCATAGCAATCGGCGCCGTAGCGGGCGAGCTGGACCTGCTTCTCGAACTGGTCATAGCGCTTGCGTGCCTCGCCCTTGAACAGCGCCGGCGTGGTGGTGAACAGCGTCGCATCGGCGAGACTGGTCGTCTTGCGGGTGGTCAGCTTGCGCGGCCCGCCCGGCCCCTCATAGTGCGAGCCGGAGGCGTTGGCGTAGTAAAGCTCGCCGGTGAACGGCTGCGACATCATGCCGGCGACGGCGTCGCCGTCGACCGTCAGACCGACCAGCGTCCCCCATACCGGCAGGCCGGAGATGAAAGCGCGCGTGCCGTCGATCGGGTCGATCACCCAGACATACCGGCTCGAAATGTTCTCGCTGCCATGCTCCTCGCCGAGGATGCCATGGTCGGGATACTCTCCCGATATCAGCGCCCGGATGGCACGTTCAGCCTCGCGATCGGCTTCGGTGACCGGGTCGAAACTGCCCTTTTCCTTGTTGGCGACCGCGCCCTGGCTGCGAAAGCGCGGCAAGGTTTCCGCCGCCGCAGCCTGCGCGATGCGGCGCATGAAATCGATGCTGATATCCAACTGATTCTCCCGCATTGCAGCATGTCCGAGCCGTGCTCTGCCGCCGATCTTCTAGCAAAACAAGGGTGTTCGACGATTTTTCCGCAACGACACCTGTTGCCCAAATGTCACGCCAACGTCATCGAAACGCAATTTCCACATCAGAGTGAATTAAAAAAGCCTGAAGGTCGCTTGACATTTGTGCAGCGCACAATACCCTCATCCTCGGACAGGTTTTCCTGTCCATGCCCTCCTTGGGCGTTTCCTCCCTAGACTTCGACCGTATCGTGCAAACGATGCGGTCTTTTTTTACGCCGAAAATCCTGATGCATGCCGCCCAAAAAGCGTGAAGCGGCTTTGGGACAACGACCTGCATAAAAACAAGGCGCGATTTCACTCCGCGGCCAGCGGCAGGTCGATGAAATGATGGTCCGGCATTGCCATCAGGTCCGCCGAAAATCGCGTCAGATCGTCGGCCAGCGCGTCGAAGCCGGCGGCCTTCTCGAATGTCCGCTCGTTCATGTAGAGCCCGCGATTGACCTCGATCTGCAGCGCGTGCAGATAGCGCGCCGGGCGGCCATAGTGCTCGGTGATGAAGCCGCCGGCATAGGGCTTGTTGTGGGCGACGGCGTAGCCCATCGCGGTGAGCAGGCCGATCGCGGTCTCGGTCAAGGCCGCGGTGGCCGAGATGCCGAAACGGTCGCCGATGATGAAATCCGGCCGCAGGCCGTTGTCGCCAACGCGGATGCTCGCCGGCATCGAATGACAGTCGATCAGCACGGCAAAGCCGAAACGCGCATGGGTTCTGGTCAAAAGCCGTTTCAGCGTCTCGTGATAGGGCTTGTAGACGGCCTCGATGCGGGCGACCGCTTCGGACAACGGCAAGCGGCCGGAATAGATGTCGAGCCCCTCGCCGACCAGCTTGGGAACGGTGCCAAGCCCGCCCGCCACCCGCGCTGACCTGATGTTGCAGAAGGACGGCACCGGCTCGGCGAACATGCGCGGATCGAGTTCCCACGGCTCGCGGTTGACGTCGAGATAGGCGCGGGGGAAGTTCGCCGCCAGCATCGGCGCACCCAGCGCCACGGCGCCGCCGAACAGCTCGTCGACGTAACAGTCTTCCGAACGGCGGATGGCGTTGCTGTCCAGCCTTGCCATGGCAAGGAATCGCTCCGGATAGTAGCGGCCGCTATGCGGTGAGTTGAAGAGGAAGGGGACGCGCTGCTCGACGCCCGACCGGATTTCGAAGGGTGGAAAGACCGAAAAATCCTCGGCTGCCGTCTTCAATTTGAACGAACCCGAAAACACCAGTGCATCATGATGTGAAGGTGCCACCTTGCTGGCCGCGTGTCCAGCATTTCGGCGGCCGCACGTGCCGGGCAAATATGGATCATCCCCATTCTCGTTCACTTGATGTTTACCCTCACCTCCTCATATACAGGATGGTTAACGGGCTTGCGCAACGGCAACCTCGGGCGGGTGATTCGGACGGGATAAGATGGCACGCATTCTTCTGGCGGAAGACGACGACGATATGCGTCGGTTCCTCGTCAAGGCGCTGGAGCGCGCCGGTTACCAGGTCAGCGATTTCGACAATGGCGCCAGCGCCTATGAGCGACTGCGCGAGGAACCGTTTTCGCTGCTGCTGACCGACATCGTCATGCCGGAAATGGACGGCATCGAGCTTGCCCGCCGCGCCACCGAGATCGATCCAGACCTCAAGGTCATGTTCATCACCGGTTTCGCCGCCGTTGCGCTGAACCCGGATTCCAAGGCGCCGAAAGACGCCAAGGTGCTGTCGAAGCCGTTCCACCTGCGCGACCTCGTCAACGAGGTCGAAAAGATGCTGCACGCGGCCTGATCCGCTTTCCGAGCCAATGCATGTCGCCCAAAAGTGGCTCCCGGTTTTGGGAGAACGACATGCATAAAACGAAGACCTAAAGCGCCGCGCGCTTTAGGCGTCAGTGCCCGATAGCCGCTGCGGCGAGACGACGCCTTCTTTCCTTTTTCCTGCTATTGACGCGCTGGATCAAAAATGGTGTATGCGCGGCTTCGGATGGGCGTGTAGCTCAGCGGGAGAGCACTGCATTGACATTGCAGGGGTCACAGGTTCAATCCCTGTCACGCCCACCATCCAACCCAGAAGATCTTACATCGGCATAATCGCGCGGCAGAGCAGCAAGCCCGCGAGGGTATCCGTGCCGAGAGCCAGCCGCCTCGTGAAGCTCAGATGCCAGCGACGGCGCACAGGTTCTTCATCTTGGCAACCGCGAGTTCCGGATCGGCCAGCAATCCGGCCCGGTCGGCAAGCCGAAAGACATCGGCATAGTGGCGGATGCCGCGCGCCGACTGCATGCCGCCGACCATGGCGAAGTGGTCCTGGTGGCCGTTCAGCCAGGCCATGAAGACGATGCCGGCCTTGTAATATTCGGTCGGCGCCTCGAAGATTTTTCGCGATAGCGGCACGGTCGGGGCCATCAGCGCGTCGTAACCGGCGCGGTCGCCGTCCGCCAGCCTCGCCAGTGCCGCGTTGGCGACCGGCGCGATGGCGTCGAAAATGCCGAGCAGCGCATGCGAGTGTTTCCTGCTGTCGCCCGCGATCAGTTCGGGATAGTTGAAGTCGTCGCCGGTGAACATGACGACGCCGTCCGGCAGCCGGTTCCTGAGCGCGACCTCCTTGCCGGCATCGAGCAGCGAGATTTTTATCCCTTCCACCTTCCCGGCATGGCGTTCGATGATAGCGACGACGGTGTCGAGCGCGGCCTCGAAATTCCCGCTGCCCCAATAGTTTTTCAGCGCCGGATCGAACATGTCGCCCAGCCAGTGCAGGATGACCTTGCCGGACGCCTGGCTCAGGATGCGGTCGTAGACGCGCGCATAATCGTCCGGACCCTTGGCGACGGCCGCCAGCGCGCGGCTGGCCATCATGATCGCCTTGCCGCCCTGCCCTTCGATGAAGGCGAACTGCTCCTCATAGGCGGCGATGACATCGTCGAGCGTCCAGGCGGCGGCCGGCGCCAGATGGTCGGTGCCGGCGCCCGAGGCGAGATCGGCGCCTTCGACGGTGCGCGCTTCGGCGATCGAGCGGCGGATCAATTCCTGCGCATTTGCCCAGTCGAACCCCATGCCGCGCTGCGACGTGTCCATCGCCTCGGCAATGCGGAAGCCGAGCCGCCACAGATGATGACGGAACGCCATCGTCCTGTCCCAGTCGACCACCGGTTTCGACCACGGATCGGTCATCCCTAACGGATCGGCGACGACATGCGCGGCGGCGTAGGCGATGCGCGAAAACCGCGCGCCGATCACCGGCTGCACCGGCTGGCCGACCAGCGCGTAGCGGCTACCGCGGCCACCCTCACCAGGCAAGGCAATGTCCATCGATCTCTCCCTTCGTCGTGCCTATAAATGGAACGTTCCAATAAATCAAGCACCTCTAGGATTCACGGTTCATTCACAGGCAAATGCTGCGCCGCAGCACAAAAGGCCCCTTATAGAATGGGCTTCTCAGCCTGAGTCTGGTCAATTTTTCGAATTCGGAAAGAACCTTGATTGACTCCGGGCGGGAGGAGTGATTAGAACGTTCCAATAGATTTGACCTAGAAAACCGGGAGGATGCATGGCCAGCCGGGCCAAGGCAACGATATTCGACATCGCCCGCGAAGCAGGCGTGTCCAAATCGACGGTATCGCTCGTGCTCCAGGGCAGCGGGCTGATCCGGCCCGAGACCGCGGTCAAGGTTCGCAAGGCGATCGAGGATGTCGGTTACGTCTACAACCGCGGCGCCGCCAATCTGCGCAAGGCTCACTCCAACGTCATCGGCATGGTCATCAACGATCTCACCAATCCCTTCTTCGCCGAACTGGCGGTCGGCATGGAGCGCGTCTTCCAGTCGGCCGGCATCGTGCCTTTCATCGCCAACACGGCGGAAAATCCGGTGCGCCAGGAAGAAGTGCTGAAATCGCTGATGGAGCAAGGCGTCGCCGGCCTCATCGTGTCGCCGGCGCGCGGCACGACGCCGGGCGCCTTCCGCCGGCTGGAGACGGCGGGCGTTCCGGTCGTCTTCGCCATGCGCCGGTTGCCTGAAAGCCGCATCCCGGTGATCGCGCCCGACAATCATCGCGGCGCCTACCTTGCGTCAGCCCATCTCATCGGCAAGGGCCATCGCCGGCTGGCCTTCTTCGGCGGCTCGTCCGACCTCGTGGTCTATCATGAGCGGTTGGGCGGCTTCCGCGAAGCCTGCGAGACGCTTGGCATCGCCGCCCGCGACATGACCGTCGTCGAAGGCGAGACCAGCCGCAGGGGCGGCATAGCTTGCCTGGAAACCGCCCTCGCAACATCCGAACCGCCGACCGCGGCACTCTGTTTCAACGACGCGGTGGCTTTTGGCGTCATGCTGGCGCTGCGCAAGCGCGGGCTTGAGCCGGGAGCGGATTTCGCCGTCGTCGGCTTCGACGATGTGGTCGAGGCCGAACACTACACGCCGGCGCTGACCAGCGTCTCCGTGGACACCGCCGGCCTTGGCGAACGTGCCGCCCATGTCATGCTGAAGATGATCCAGTCGCGCACGACGCGGGCCGAAGATCATATCGGTGCGGTCAATCTGGTGGTCCGGGAAAGCTGCGGTCCAGACCGCCGCGCCCGAAACAGGCCCACAGGAATGGGAGGCGCGGCATGAGCGTCAGATGGGGCTTGATCGGCGCCAGCACGATCGCCAGACAGTTCATGATCAACGCCATCCGCGCGCAAGGCGAAGGCGAGATCGCGGCGGTGATGAGTTCCAACCCCGAGCGCGCCACGGCCTATGCCAGGGAAAACAACATTCCGCTTGCCGTCTCGACGCTTGATGCTTTGCTCGGTGCGGACATCGACGCCGTTTACATCTCGACCACCAACGAACTGCATCTCGAACAGGCGCTCGCTGCCATCGAGGCGGGAAAGCACGTGCTGTGCGAAAAGCCGCTGGCGCTGACCAGCGCCGATGCGCGCAGGATGGTTGCCGCCGCCAAGGTCGCCGGCATCGTGTTCGGCACCAATCACCATCTGCGCAACGCCGGCGCACACCGCGCCATGCGCGACGCCATCGCCGCCGGCCGTATCGGCAAGCCGATCGCCGCGCGCGTCTTTCATTCCGTCTACCTGCCTGACAATCTGCAGGGCTGGCGCATCACGAAGCCGGAAGCAGGCGGCGGCGTGGTGCTCGACATCACCGTGCACGATGCCGACACGCTGCGCTTCGTGCTCGGCGACGATCCGGTCGAAGTCTCGGCCTTCACGCAATCGGCCGGCATGGCCGGCAGCGGGCTGGAAGACGGCGCCATGTGCATCTGGCGCTTCAAGTCCGGTCTCATCGCCCAGTCGCATGAAGGCTTCACCACCAAATTCGCCGGCACCGGTTTCGAGGTGCATGGTTCGGAAGGTTCGCTGATCGCCAGCAACGTGATGACGCAAAAGCCGGTCGGTTCGGTGCTGCTGCGCACAGCCAACGGCGAGGAAGAGCTGAGCTTCGACCGCGAGGATCTCTACGCAAGGTCACTGCGTCAGTTCCATGCCGCGATCCGCGGCGACTGCCAGCCTTCCGCCACTGGCGAGGACGGCATCTGGTCGCTCACCGCTGCCGAGGCCGCACTGCAATCGGCCAACTCCGGCAAGGCCGTCAAGATCGACCCGAAACTCGGGAGCATGAATTGAGCAAGATCGTTTCGGCGGCTGAAGCCGCGGGCCTGATCAAGGACGGCATGGTCGTGTCCGTGTCGTCGTCGAGCGGTCTCGGCTGCCCGGATGCGGTTTTGGCCGCGATCGGCGAGCGCTTCGACAGCGAAGGCCACCCGAAGGCTATCACCACGCTGCACCCGATCGCCGCCGGCGACATGTACGGCATCAAGGGCATCGACCATCTGGCCAAGCCCGGCCTGCTGAAGCGCACACTGTGCGGCTCCTATCCGTCCGGTCCTTCCTCGTCCGAGCCGCCGCAGATCTGGAAGATGATCGGCGACAATTCGGTCGCCGCCTACAATGTGCCGTCCGGCATCCTGTTCGACATGCACCGCGAGGCCGCCGCCAAACGGCCGGGCGTGCTGACCAAGGTCGGCCTCGACACCTTCGCCGACCCCCGCCACCAGGGCTGCGCCATGAACGCGGCCGCCAGCGAGCCGATCGTTTCGGTGCAGCAGTTCGACGGCGAGGAATGGCTCTATTTCCGCTCGATCGTGCCGCAGGTCTCGATCATCCGCGCCACCACATCCGACGAGCGCGGCAATCTCACCTACGAACATGAGGGCGCCTATCTCGGCGGGTTGGAGCAGGCGCTGGCGGCCAGGAACAATGGTGGTGTCGTCATCGCGCAGGTCAAGCGCGTCGTCGAGAACGGCACGCTGAAGCCGCATGACGTACGCGTGCCCGGCGTGCTGGTCGACCACATCGTCGTCGCGCCCGACCAGTTGCAGACGACGCTGACACCCTATGATCCGGCGATCTCGGGCGAAATCTTCCGGCCGCTGTCGACCTTCCGCAATGCCGAGATGAACGTCCAGAAGGTGATCGCGCGCCGCGTCGCCATGGAGCTTCGCGACGGTATGGCCGTCAACATCGGCTTCGGCATCTCGGCCAATGTGCCGCGCATCCTTCTCGAGGAAGGCCAGCACGGCAAGGTCACCTGGGTGATCGAACAGGGCGCCGTCGGTGGCGTGCCGCTGCTCGACTTCAAATTCGGCTGCGCCTCCAACGCCGAGGCGATCATGCCCTCGCCGCACCAGTTCATCTATTTCCAGGCCGGTGGCTTCGACGCCTCGCTGCTGTCCTTCCTGCAGATCGACCGCCACGGCTCGGTCAACGTATCGAAGCTGTCGGCACGGCCGCATGTCACCGCCGGCGCCGGCGGCTTCGTCGACATCACGGCGCGGGCCAGGAAGATCGTCTTTTCCGGTTTCTTCAACGCCGGCGCCAAGTTGTCACTGGCCGATGGCGGCATCCGCATCGACCAGGAGGGCAAGGTCAAGAAGGTGGTCGCCGAGGTCGAGCACATCTCCTTCTCGGGCAAGCGCGCGGTCGGACAGGGGCAGGACATCACCTACGTCACCGAGCGCTGCGTGATGAAGCTGACGCCGGAAGGATTGGTGGTAACGGAGCTGGCGCCGGGTATCGACCTGCAGCGCGACGTGCTGGCGCAGGCCGAGATTCCGCTCGGCGTCGCCAAGGACCTCAAGACGACGCCGGAGGATCTCTACCAGGATCGGTTGATCGGCCTGTCGCTGAATGGTGGCGCCTCGCTTGGGGGTGCGCATGGCTGAGCCTCTCGTCACCTTCGAGCAGGATGGCGTCATCGGCGTCGTCACGCTGCGCCGGCCGGAGAAATTCAACGCGCTGGACATCCCGATGCTGCGAGCACTGGAAACGGCGCTCGACACGGCCGAAGCGGCCAGCGACGTTCGTGTCGTGCTGCTGCGCGGCGAGGGCAAGGGCTTTTGCGCCGGCGGCGATGTCGAGGCGTGGGCGCAGATGGGTGCCGCCGACTTCCAGGTGCAATGGGTGCGCTACGGCCACCGCGTGTTCGACCGGCTGGCGCGGCTGCGGCAGCCGACCATCGCCGTGCTGTCCGGCCATGCGCTGGGCGGTGGGCTGGAGCTGGCGGTTGCTTGCGATTTCCGTGTCGCCGAGGCGCATGTTAAATTGGGCTTCCCCGAAACCTCGATCGGCGTCGTCCCCGGCTGGTCGGGCACGCAACGCGCGGTGCGCCGCTTTGGTGCGCAGACGGTGCGTCGGATGGCGCTGGGCGGAGAAGTTTTTCCTGCTCCCGAAGCGCTGGCCCTGGGCGTGGTCGATCGGGTGGTCGAAACCGGCAGTGGCTTGGCCGAAGCCAAGGCCTGGGCCGAAAAGATCGCCGAGCGCGGACCGCTGGCGACGGAAGCCGCCAAGCTGATGATCGCGGTCGCCGAAGGCGAGGACAGTGCCGCGGCAACGGAAGCGCTGGCCAGCGGCTTCATCGCCCTGACCGACGATCTCAAGGCCGGCGTCGGCGCTTTCAAGGCCAAACAGAAACCAGCATTTTCAAGATCCTGAGGATTCCACGGTTAGATGAACGCCCCTCTCAACATCATCATGCCGGCCGAGGCATCCGCAGCGCCAAAAACCTACCGGCTGCTGATCGATGGCAAACATGTCGATGCCCGCGACGGCCGCACGCTGGAACGCAAGAGCCCCGGCCACGGCTTCACCGTCTCGCATTATGCACAGGCCGGCGAAGCGGAAGTCGAAGCCGCCATGCAGGCCGCGCACAAGGCGTTCGAGACAGGCCCCTGGCCGCGCATGAAGGCGGCCGAGCGCGCCGCGATCCTGCTCAAGACGGCCGACCTGATCGAGGCACGGCTGGAAGACATCGCCCGGCTCGACGCGCTGGAATCGGGCAAGCCGATCGCCCAGGCGCGCGGCGAGATCGGCGGCGCCGTCGATATCTGGCGCTACGCCGCATCGCTCGCCCGCACCTTGCACGGCGAATCCTACGCCAATCTCGGCGACGCCATGCTGGGCGTCGTGCTGCGCGAGCCGATCGGTGTCGTGTCGATCATCACGCCGTGGAATTTCCCCTTCCTCATCGTCAGCCAGAAGCTGCCTTTCGCGCTCGCCGCCGGCTGCACCGCCGTCGTCAAGCCGAGCGAAATGACCTCGGCCTCGACCTTTGTGCTCGGCGACATCCTGATGCAGGCCGGCCTTCCCGCCGGCGTCGTCAACATCCTTGCCGGTCTTGGCGCCGATGTCGGCGCGCCGATGGTCGGGCATCCCCTGGTCGAGATGGTCTCGTTCACCGGCTCCACCCGGGTCGGCAAGATGACCATGGCGTCAGCCGCGCAATCGCTGAAGAAAGTCTCGATGGAACTCGGCGGCAAGAACGGCCAGATCGTCTTTCCGGACGCGGACCTCGAAGCGGCGGCCGACGCTGCGGTTTTCGGCGGCTTCTTCAATGCCGGCGAATGCTGCAATGCCGGCAGCCGGCTGATCGTGCACGAGGCGATCGCCGACGATTTTCTCGCCGCCGTGAAGGCGCTTGCTTCCAGGGTGATCGTTGGGGATCCGCTCGACGACCGAACCAAGGTCGGCGCGATGATCTCGTCCGACCATCTGGCCAAGGTAGCCGGCTACGTTGCGGCAGCGGCAAGCGACGGCAGCAGCGTCTACAGCGGCGGCAAGCAGTTGGCCTCGAACGCCGGCCAGTACCTCGATCCCACCATCATCCGCGGCGTCACCGAGGATATGGCCATCGCGCGCGAGGAAGTGTTCGGGCCGGTGCTCTCGGTGCTGACTTTTGAATCGATTGAAAAGGCGTTGCACATCGCCAACAACACGCCCTATGGTTTGTCGGCGGGCGTGTGGAGCGCTAGCATCGACACTTGCATGTCGGTGGCGCGTAGGGTGCGTTCGGGAACCGTCTGGGTGAACACATTCATGGAAGGTTATCCCGAGTTGCCCTTCGGAGGCTACAAGCAGTCCGGTCTCGGACGCGAACTCGGCAAACGCGCCGTCGAGGACTATACCGAAGAAAAGACCATCCAGTTTCATCGCGGCCAACGCACCGGATGGTGGGTCGGCTGAGTTGAGAAGAACCCGGCGGGCACCCGCCGGTCGTGTAGATGCAACAAGGGAGGAAGTACATGTTGCGCAAACTGCTTATCGGAACGGCTCTCGCATCGGGCCTTGCTTTCGCGGCCCATGCCGAGGACGTCAAGGAAGTCCAGATGCTGCATTGGTGGACGTCGGGCGGCGAAGCGGCTGCTCTCAACGTCCTCAAGGGCGACCTGGCCAAGGAAGGCTTTGCCTGGAAGGACGTGCCGGTGGCCGGCGGTGGCGGCGACGCTGCCATGACCGCGCTGAAGGCGATGGTCGCGGCCGGCAACTACCCGACCGCCTCGCAGATGCTCGGCTACACCGTGCTCGACTATGCTGCTGCCGGCGTCATGGGCGACCTGACCGAAACGGCGAAGAAGGAAGGCTGGGACAAGTCGGTTCCGGCCGCGCTGCAGAAGTTCTCGGTCTATGAAGGCAAGTGGGTCGCGGCTCCGGTCAACGTCCACTCGGTCAACTGGCTGTGGATCAACAAGGCTGTCATGGACAAGATCGGCGGCACCGAGCCGAAGACCTTCGACGACTTCGTCGCCCTGCTCGACAAGGCCAAGGCGGCAGGCGTGATCCCGCTCGCTCTCGGCGGCCAGAACTGGCAGGAAGCCACCATGTTCGACTCGGTCGTGCTGTCGACCGGCGGACCCGAGTTCTACAAGAAGGCCTTCAACGACCTCGACGACGCTTCGCTCAAATCCGACACGATGAAGAAGTCGTTCGACAACCTCGCCAAGCTCGTCACCTATGTCGACCCGAACTTCTCGGGCCGCGACTGGAACCTGGCCACCGCCATGGTCATCAAGGGCGATGCCCTGGTGCAGGTCATGGGCGACTGGGCCAAGGGTGAGTTCCACGCCGCCAACAAGACCCCGGGCACGGACTTCCTGTGCTATCGCTTCCCGGGCACCGACGGCTCAGTGATCTACAACTCCGACATGTTCGGCATGTTCAACGTTCCGGACGACCGCAAGGCCGCCCAGGTCGCGTTGGCCACCGCCACCCTGTCGAAGAGCTTCCAGTCGGCCTTCAACGTCGTCAAGGGTTCGGTTCCGGCTCGTACCGACGTTCCGGACACCGACTTCGACGCTTGCGGCAAGAAGGGCATCGCCGACCTGAAGGCAGCCAATGACGGCGGCACGCTGTTCGGCTCGCTGGCCCAGGGCTATGGCGCGCCTCCGGCGGTCGCCAATGCCTACAAGGACGTCGTCTCGAAGTTCGTCCATGGTCAGATCAAGACCTCGGACGAGGCCGTGACCGAACTGGTCAAGGCGATCGACGACGCCAAGTAAGCGCCACACACCAAAACGCCTTCCCCGCTCCGGCGGGGAAGGCCCAGATCCGCGAACTTAGATCCGCGAACCTGGTTGGCCTCGTGTCGACGGGAGGAGCCCTATGAGTACGGTAGCGACAAGCCAGATCAAGCTGACGCCGGAGCACGCCCGTCCGCGCGCCTCGGTGCGCTCGCGCCTGCAGGACGCGCTGCCGAAGATCGTGCTGGCGCCGAGCTTCGCCATCACCATCGTCTTCGTCTACGGCTTCATCCTGTGGACGATCTACCTGTCCTTCACCAATTCCAAGACCTTCCCGTCCTATGTCATCACCGGCCCGCGCGCCTACCAGCGGCTGTGGGGCTGGACCTTCGACACCGACCCGCCATCGAGCTGGTACACGTCGATCACCAACATGGGCATTTTCGGTTTTCTCTACATCTTCATATGCCTGGCGCTCGGCCTGTTCCTGGCCATCCTGCTCGACCAGAAGATCCGCGGTGAAGGCATGCTGCGGCCGATCTACCTCTACCCGATGGCGCTGTCCTTCATCGTCACCGGCGTCGCCTGGAAATGGTTCCTCGATCCCGGTCTCGGCCTCGAGCAGACCTTGCATCAGTGGGGCTGGACGAGCTTCCATTTCGACTGGATCAAGAACAAGGACTTCGTCATCTACACCGTGGTCATCGCCGGCGTCTGGCAGGCCTCCGGCTTCATCATGGCGATGTTCCTGGCCGGCCTGCGCGGCATCGACGGCGAGATCATGAAGGCGGCGCAGATCGACGGCGCCACCACCTTCCAGCTCTATCGCCGTATCGTTATCCCGCTGCTGCGGCCGATCTTCCTGTCGGCTTTCATCGTGCTCGCGCACCTCGCCATCAAGTCGTATGACCTGGTCGTAGCGCTGACCAGCGGCGGCCCCGGCGGCTCGGCCTGGCTGCCGTCCAACTTCATGTATGAGTACACTTTCAAGCGCAACGAGATGGCCGTCGGCTCGGCCAGCGCCGTGATCATGCTGATGACCATCGTCGCCATCATCGTGCCTTACCTCTATTCCGAACTGCGGGAGAAGCCGCGATGAGCGCCGTTACCACTCCCGCCCGCCAGGCCTCCGGCGGCATCAACGTCAAGCTCGTCAACCGCATCGTCATCTACGGGCTGCTGGCGCTGTTCGCGCTGTTCTACCTGGTGCCGCTGTTCGTCATGCTGGTCACCTCGTTCAAGACCATGGACGAGATCCAGAACGGCAACATGCTGGCGCTGCCCCAGGCGCCGACCTTCGACCCGTGGCTGAAGGCCTGGGGCGAGACCTGCGTCGGCCTCACCTGTGCCGGCATCAAGGGCTATTTCTGGAACTCCATCAAGATGGTGGTTCCCGCCGTGCTGATCTCGACGATGCTCGGCGCACTCAACGGCTACGTGCTGACCAAATGGCGCTTCCGTGGCGCAACGCTGGTGTTCGGGCTGATGCTGTTCGCCTGCTTCATCCCGTTCCAGTCGGTGCTGTTGCCGATGGCGACGATCCTCGGCAGCCTCGGCCGTTTCGGCGTGTCGCTGCAGAATTCGATCGGAACGAGCTTCGGACTCGGCAATTCCACGGTCAACCTCGTCTTCGTCCACGTCGTCTACGGCATCGGCTTCACCACGCTGTTCTTCCGCAACTACTACGAAGCGTTCCCGACCGAACTGGTCAAGGCGGCACAGGTCGACGGCGCCTCCTTCTTCCAGATTTTCCGCCGCATCATGCTGCCGAACTCGATGCCGATCTTCGTCGTCACCGTCATCTACCAGTTCACCAACATCTGGAACGACTTCCTGTTCGCCTCTGCCTATGCCGGCACCGGCGACGCGATGCCGATGACCGTGGCGCTCAACAACGTCGTCAACACCTCGACCGGCGTCGTCGAGTACAACGTCAACATGGCGGCCGCGATGATCGCCGCCCTCCCCACCCTTCTCGTCTATGTGCTCGCCGGCCGCTATTTCGTGCGCGGTCTGATGGCGGGCGCCGTCAAAGGATAATCTGATGGCTTTTCTGGAAATTGATGGTCTGAGAAAGCGCTTCGGCCAGGTCGAGATCCTCAAGGGGATCGATGTCGAACTCGATAAAGGTGGTTTCCTGGTGCTGGTCGGCCCGTCCGGCTGCGGCAAGTCCACGCTTCTGAACACCATCGCGGGCCTGGAGACGATCACCTCGGGCGAAATCCGTGTCGAAGGCCGCGCGATCAACGATCTGCACCCCTCCAAGCGCGACATCGCCATGGTGTTCCAGAGCTATGCGCTCTATCCGAACATGACGGTGGCCGGAAACATCTCCTTCGGCATGGAGATGCGCGGCGTGCCGGCGGCAGAGCGCCAGAAGGCGATCGACAAGGTGGCCAAGGTGCTGCAGATCGGCCACCTCCTGCAGCGCAAGCCGAGCCAGCTTTCCGGCGGCCAGCGCCAGCGCGTCGCCATGGGCCGGGCGCTGGTGCGCGACCCAAAACTGTTCCTGTTCGACGAGCCGCTGTCGAACCTCGACGCCAAGCTGCGCGTCGACATGCGCATCGAGATCAAGCGCCTGCACGCGACCACCGGCACCACCATCGTCTACGTCACCCACGACCAGATCGAGGCGATGACGTTGGCGACCAAGATCGCCGTGATGCGCGACGGCGAAGTGCAGCAGTTCGGCACGCCGGCCGAGATCTACAACAACCCGACCAATCTCTTCGTCGCCGATTTCATGGGTTCGCCGGCGATGAACCTGATCCCGGCGACGATCGGCACCAACGGCAACGCGCTCTCCGTCGTGCTGCAGCGCGAGGCGCGCGAGCCGATCTCGCTGCCGATGGCCAATGCGCCGGCGGGCCTGTCGGCATTCCAGGGCAAGCCGATCATCTTCGGGGTCCGCCCCGAAGCGCTGACCGATCCGGAAGGCGCCGAGCGCAACGCCTCGAACATCGCCACCGCCGACTGCCACATCGAGGTTGTCGAGCCGGCAGGCTCCGACACCTTCGCCGTCACCAATCTCGGCGGCAAGGGCGTGGTGGCGCGGCTGCGCGCCGATGCCAACATCCAGCCAGGCACCAGCACGCCGCTCGCCTTCAACCTGACCAAGGCGGTGTTCTTCGATCCGGCGACCGAAAACCGCATTCTCTGACCGAGATGATAAATCCCGATATCGTCATCATCGGCTCCGGCATCGGCGGCGCCACGATCGCCTCCGGTCTGGCCGGCAGCGGCGCCTCGATCCTGATGCTGGAGCGCGGCGAGCCCTTGCCGGCAACACCGCATGCGCGCGACACGCGTTCCATCTTCGTCGACGGCCACTACCGGCCGAAGGAGATGTGGCGCGAAGCCGGCGGTGCGGCCTTCAATCCCGGCAACTACTACTATGTCGGCGGCAATTCGAAGTTCTACGGCGCGGTGCTGATCCGCTACCGCGAGCAAGACTTTGCCGCCATGGAGCATTTCGGCGGCGTCTCGCCAGCCTGGCCGTTTTCCTATGAAGAGTTCGAGCCCTGGTATTCGAAGGCCGAGCAACTGTTTCGCGTGCGCGGCACGCTGGGCGAGGACCCGACCGAGCCGTTCCATTCGATCCCCTATGCCTACAAGCCGGTGCCGGACGAGGCGCCGATCGCGCGTGCCCGCGCCGAACTCAAGGGCCTCGGCCTGCATCCGGCCTCGCTGCCGCTCGGTGTCGACATCGACACCTGGCTGAAGGACGGCAAGACCGGCTGGGATGCTTTCCCGAACAGCGGCCAGGGCAAGGTCGACGCGCAAACGGGACCGCTGACGGCGGCGCTGACCGACCCGAACATCAAGCTCGAGACCGGCGCCTATGTCGAATATCTCGAAGCCTCGGCGGACGGAAAAGCCATCGCCGCCATACACTACCGCCAGAACGGCGCGTTGAAAAAGCTGACGCCGAAGCTGGTCATCCTCTCCGCCGGCGCGGTCAATTCCGCCGTCATCCTGCTGCGCTCGCCCTCTCCAGGTGGCAAGGGCCTTGCCAACCGCTCCGACCAGGTCGGCCGCAACTTCATGAACCACAATTCCAGTGCCATGCTGGCGATCGATCCGCGCCGCCGCAACGATGCCGTCTACCAGAAGACGCTGATGCTGAACGATTATTATCTCTCCGGCGGCAAAGGCGGCAAGCCGCTCGGCAACGTCCAGCTTCTCGGCAAGATCGACGGCAACATCCTCAGCGCCAATGTGAAGTTCGCACCCAAATTCGCGCTCGATTTCATGGCCGGCCACGCCGTCGACTGGTACCTGATGTGCGAGGACCTGCCCGATCCCGAAAGCCGCATCATGGTCGACGGCAAGGACATCGTCATGCAGTGGCGGCGTTCCAACATGCAGTCGCTCGACGGGTTGACCAAGGTGATGCGCGAGAACTTCCGCGCTTGCGGCTATCCAATCGTGCTGTCGCGCCCCTTCGACAAGCGCACGCCCTCGCACCAGTGCGGCACCGTCAAGATGGGCGACGATCCGGCGACGTCGCCGCTCGACCCCTTCTGCCGGTCGTTCGACCACCGGAACCTGTTCGTCGTCGATGGCGGCTTCCTGCCGAATTCGGCCGCCGTCAACCCGGCCCTGTCGATCGCCGCGCAGGCGCTGCGCGTCGCCGAGCATATTCGCAAGAGCGAGCTTTCCGCATGAGCCGCCCGGCAGCCATCGTCACCGGCGGCGCGCGCGGCATCGGCCTTGCCTGCGCCCAGGCGCTTGCCGATGCCGGCTTCGATATCCTTGTCGCCGACCTCGCCGAAAAACTCGCTGGCGGACTTGCCACCGACATCACCAGGCACGGCGCGAAGTTCGCCTATGTCAGCTGCGATATCGCCGATCTCGGCGGCCATGAAGCACTGGTCGAGGCCGCAATGCGCGCCTTCGGCCGCATCGATTGCCTGGTCAACAATGCCGGCGTCGGCGCCGTGGTGCGCGGCGACCTCCTGGAGCTGAAGCCGGAGAACTTCGACAAGGTGCTCGGCATCAATCTGCGCGGCACCGTGTTTCTCAGCCAGGCCGTCGCCAAAGCAATGCTGGCTGCACCTGGCGATCACCCGAAATCGATCATCACCATCACTTCGGTCAGCGCCGAAATGGCGTCGTCGGAACGGCCGGATTACTGCATCTCGAAAGCCGGGCTGTCGATGTGGGTGAAGACCCTGGCGCTCAGGCTCGCCGCCGAAGATATCGCTGTGTTCGAGGTGAGGCCGGGCATCATCCGCACCGACATGACCTCAGGCGTGGCCGCCAAATACGGCGCCTTGATCGACGGTGGGCTGGTGCCGGCCAAGCGCTGGGGCGAAGCGTCGGACATCGGCGCAGTGGTGGCGACGCTCGCCACCGGCAAGCTAGGCTTTTCGACCGGCTCGATCATCAATGTCGACGGCGCGCTTTCCGTGCCGCGGCTGTAAGTGGACAGTGTCATGACCGACTACATCATCGTGGGCGCCGGCCCGGCCGGCTGCGTTCTGGCCAACCGGTTGAGCGAGGATCCAGCGAATTCGGTTTTGCTGCTGGAGGCCGGCGGCAAGGACTGGCATCCCTACATCCACATGCCGGCGGGCTTTGCCAAGATGACCAAGGGCATTGCTTCGTGGGGCTGGTCGACCGTGCCGCAGCAGCACATGAAGGACCGCGTCTTCTGGTACACGCAGGCCAAGGTGGTCGGTGGCGGCTCCTCCATCAACGCCCAGATCTATACGCGCGGCAATGCCCGCGACTACGACGCCTGGGAGAAGGAAGAGGGTCTCGCCGGCTGGGGCTATCGCGACGTGCTGCCCTATTTCAAACGCGCCGAGAACAACCAGCGCTACGCCAACGACTTTCACGGCGACCAGGGCCCGCTCGGCGTGTCGAACCCGATTTCGCCGCTGCCGATCTGCGAAGCCTATTTCCGCGCCGGCCAGGAGATGGGCATTCCCTTCAACCCGGACTTCAACGGCGCCAGCCAGGAAGGCGTCGGCTACTACCAGCTGACCCAGAAGGATGCGAAGCGCTCATCCGCCTCGGTCGCCTATCTCAAGCCGATCCGCGCCCGCAAGAACCTGACCGTCAGGACCGATGTGCTGGTGACCCGCATCGTCGTCGAGAACGGCCGCGCCGTCGGCGTCGAGATCGTCGACAGGCCGGGTGGCGAGAAGAAAATCCTGCGCGCCGGGCGCGAGGTGATCGTCTCCTCCGGCGCCATCGGCTCGCCGAAGCTGTTGATGCAGTCGGGCATCGGCCCCGCCGACCACCTGAAGTCGGTCGGCGTAACGCCGGTGCATGACCTGCCCGGCGTCGGCTCCAACATGCAGGACCATCTCGACCTGTTCGTCATCGCCGAATGCACCGGCGACCACACCTATGACAATTACGCCAAGCTGCACCGCATGGCCTGGGCCGGCCTGCAATATCTGCTGCTGAAGAAGGGACCGGTGGCCTCCAGCCTGTTCGAGACCGGCGGCTTCTGGTACGCCGACCCGACCGCCGCCTCGCCCGACATCCAGTTCCATCTCGGCCTCGGCTCCGGCATCGAGGCCGGTGTCGAGAAGCTGAACAACCCGGGCGTCACCCTGAACTCCGCCTTCCTGCGGCCGCGCTCGCGCGGCACGGTGCGGCTGAAAAGCGCCGATCCGGCCGACCACCCGCTGATCGATCCGAACTACTGGTCCGATCCCTACGATCGCGCCATGTCGATCAAGGGGCTCAGGCTGGCGCGCGAGATCATGCGCCAGAAGGCACTTCAGCCCTTCGTGCTGCGAGAGGTGCTGCCCGGTCCGTCGCTCGCCAGCGACGACGAGCTGTTCGACTATGCCTGCCGCAGTTCCAAGACCGACCACCATCCGGTCGGCACCTGCCGCATGGGCCACGACGGCATGGCGGTGGTGACGCCGGACCTGCGGCTGCGCGGCATCGAGGGCCTGCGGGTCTGCGACGCCTCGGTCATGCCCCGCGTGCCCTCCTCCAACACCAATGCGCCGACCATCATGGTCGGCGAGAAAGGTGCCGACCTGATCCTCGGCCGCGAGCCACTGCCGCCGGCCGTGTTTTCCGGAAACCGCGCGGCTTAAGGGGAACGACAATCCGATGATCAGGCACTGTGTCTTCGCCAAGTTTCGCAACGATGTTCCCAACGCCGAGCGCGTGGCGATCCATGCCGATCTCGAGGCGCTGCGACAGGTGATCGACGGCATGGACACGGTCAAGTTCAGCGCCAATGTCAGCCCCGAGCCGTTCGCGCGCGGCTTCACCCATGGCTTCACCATCGACTTCCGCGATGATGCCGCCCGCGACGCGTATCTGGTGCACGAGGCGCATCAGCGCGCCGGCGCCCGGCTGGTTGCGGCGCTCGAAGGCGGCACCGACGGATTGATGGTCTTCGACCTCGATCTTACGAGAAAGTGACCGCGCGGCGTTCCGAAAGCCGGCCTGGAGCATGATGCCGAAAAGTGTGAAGCGGTTTTCGGACGACATCATGCTCCATCTCTTTGAGTTAGAGCCGGATGATTTCAGGCCGATTCGACCTGAAATCATCCGGCTCTAACGGCAGCAGTCAGCCCAGCCTGAGCGCCACAACGCCGGCGACAATGCTGAGCGCGGCGGCTCCGCGCCAGCCCGTCATCTTCTCGCCGAGCGCGAAGACCGAAATCATCATGGCAAACAGGATCGAGGTCTCGCGCAGCGACGCCACCGAGGCGATCGGCGCCTTGGTCATCGCCCACATCACGATCCAGTAGGCGGCACCGCTGAGCACGCCGGTGAACAGGCCCGCCTTCCAGTCGCGCGCCAGCACCGGCAGCGCCTTCGGGCCGCGAAAGATGAGGCACAGCACCAGCGCTCCAAGCGCATCGCAGATGAACAGCCAGGCGGCGTAGCTTTGCGCCGTGGCGGCCAGCCGTGCGCCACTGCCGTCGGAGAGCGTATAGCTGGCGATGAAGATCGAGGTGCCCAACGCAAAGCCGACCGCGCGCAAATTGAGCTTTTCCAGACGCGCGCCGCCGCGAAACGACATCACCAGCGTGCCGGCCGACAGCAGAAAAATGCCGAGAATGGCAAGCGGCGCCGGCACCTCGGCGACCACGAACATGCCGCCAAGGGCTGCCAGCAGCGGTGCTGTGCCGCGCGCCAGCGGATAGGTCTGGGCGAAATCACCCGCCTGGTAGGCGCCGATCAGGAAGGTCCGGTAGCCCATGTGGAAGATCACCGAGGCCACGATGTAGGGCCACACTTCTGCTTTCGGCACTTCGACGAAAGGCAGCACCAACAGCGCTGCGGCGCCCATGCCGAGCGTCATCAGCGTGATCGACAGGAAGCGGTCGAGATGGACCTTGACCAGCGCGTTCCAGATCGCATGCATGGCGGCGGCGGCAAGCACGGCGGAGAACACGAACAAGGTCATTGCCGGATCATCCGCCGCGCTGCACGGCAAGCGGCGTTTCGAGATCGATGTCGACCCGCAGCGGAAAATGGTCCGACGCGACCTCATCAGTGTCGGCGCTGACCGAGCGGACGCGCCCGGCAAACATGCCGCCGACAAAGCAATGGTCGAGCCGGCGTTTTGCCACCTTGCCGTGGATGGTCTTCACATGGGTGTGGAAATCCGCGACCGGCTCGCTGGCAACAGCAGCGGCGTCGACGAAGCCATCGAGGTAGGCGGCCCCGCGATGGTAGGGCGCGCTGCCGACGATGCGGCCATATTCAGCACTACCCGGCTCCATGTTGAAATCGCCCAGCCAGATCGCTGCCAGCGGGTTTTCCGGCTCCGGCTCGCCGTGCGTCCAGTTGCGCGCGGGCTCGTCATCGACGCCGCTCCACGGCCCGCCATCGGAGGGCGCCCGGCGGTGCTCGGCCATGAGATAGTCGATCTGCTCCAGCCGCTCTTCAACCGCGATATGGGCGAGATGCAGCGAGAACACCCGAACCGGGCCGGCCGGCGTGCGGATCATGCATTCGAGCCCTGCATTGCGGGTGTTGAGCGGCCGCAGCGTGCGACGCATCGGCAGCGCATGCAGCCGCGACCAGGCGATCGGTAGCTTCGACAGCACCATGGTGCCGAACTGCCGGCGTCGGTTGACGACACGACCACCATGCGGTTCGCTGGCGTCCATGTCGAAGGCCGGACCGTAGACCCAGTGATAGTCGGGCAAGAGACTGGAAAGCAGCTCCGGCTGGTCGTCGTAATTGCTGCGCTGCCAATGCCGCTCCACCTCCTGCAGCGCAATGACATCGGCACCCGCAACGATACGCGCGGCGCGCGCAAGATCGTAGCGGCCGTCGCTGCCGAAACCGTACTGGATGTTGTAGCTGACCAGCTTCATTGCTTATCCGGCTCAATTTCGATAATGGCAATAATGGTTCGGCAGATTGGTTGCAATGCGGGGAAATGGCAGCGGCTTGGGCCAGAAGCCCTCCCCGGCTTCTGATGCCGGATCATGCACCGATTCCGGGACAGCTCGGTATCCTGCGGGCGCCGGAAAACAGCGAAATCTCACGTCGTCAGCGGCTGGAAACTTCCAGCCGGCGATGCCGCCAGCTCCGACCAGTCGATTTCCTCTTCAAGCCGGTGATAGGCCTCGTCGCCGATCGTGCCGTTGCGGCGCAGTTCCTCGAGCGTGTCGCGCTGGCGTTTGATGGCATAGAGGCGCAGCCGATCATACTCCGTCGCCGCCTGAGCGTCCTCCGGGTTTTCCGCGATCAGGCGCTGCGCCTCGTACTGCTCGCGCACGACAGCAGCCGCTGCCGACGTCTTGCGGCTCAACACGTCGAGCGCTGCCTGCATGATGGCAACCCGCGCCTGCGCCACCTCGTTGTCGACCGTTCTGTCCGGATCGAAGTTGAGTATCCGCAGCAGCGGCTTCAGCGTCATTCCTTGCAGCACCAGCGTGCCGAGAACGACCGCGAAGGCGGCAAGCACGATCGGATCGCGGCCGGGAAATTCAGCCGGCAAGGCGAAGGCCGCGACCAACGTCACCAGCCCGCGCATGCCGCACCAGCCGACAAGCACGCCGCCGCGAACCGATGGCACATCCCGCCTTCGGTCCCCACTGTCGAAGCGGGCAAACCATCGTATAATCACGCCATAACCCAACACCCAGACGAGGCGCGACACGATGACGACGGCCAGCACCGTTGCGGCGAAGACGAATGCTTCGCCCTGCCCGTCCCCGGCAAGCCGGCCGACGATCGACCGTGCCTGCAAACCCATCAGCACAAAGGCCAGCACGTTGAGCACGAAGACCGCCGACTCCCACACCGAATAGGTGCTGACGCGTCGCCTTGCCGACATGCGGCGCGGCGCCCTGCGCGCGAGGGTCATGGCATAGACGACGATGGTGATGATGGCGGACAGGCCCAGCCTGTCGGCCAGGATCCAGACCCCGAATGTCCCGGCGAATTGCACCACGGTGCTGCTTGCCGCATCCTCGATCCGGGTGAGTGTCAGCAGCGAAAAGCGGCCAAGCAGATAACCCGCGACCAGGCTGCCTATGGTTGACAACAAGATCGTCGGAATGGCGTTGCTCAGCATGATCGAGCCGAGCGCTGCCGAAACCGCCAGCCGGTAGACCAGGAGCGCGGTGGCATCGTTGAGCAGGCTCTCGCCCTGCAGGATGGCGGTGATGCGGTGCGGCACCTTGAATTGCCCGAGCACGGCGCTTGCCGCCACCGCGTCCGGCGGCGCGACGATGGCGCCGAGCGCTATCGCCGCGGCGATCGGCAGTCCGGCCATTTTCCAGCCGACGAAAGCGACGATCGCCGTGGTGAAGATGACGGCGCCGAGCGCCAAAGCTGCGAGCGGCAGCCGGTAGCGGTTGAGATCCCGCAACGAAGTGTCGTAGGCGGCGTCCAGAAGCACCGGCGCAATGAACAGCGCCAGCGCCAGCTCCGGGTCGATCTCGATCGTCGGTGCGCCAGGCACGAAAGCGAGACCGGCGCCGGCCAGAGCCAGCAGCGAAGGATACGGTATCTCCAAACGCCGCGACAGTCCCGTCAGCGCGACGGCGATCAGCAGGAGGACAAGGGTCAGTTCGAAAAGCGCCATGCCCTATCGTAGCGGCGAAGCGGGATCGTTGGCAGTGGCTAGATGACAGGATGCTGTTGATTGTCCAGCACACTCCCCGCCCGGAAGCGCAGGAAACCGCCGTTTGCAGGCCTGCATCACCTGAATATCGGCACAGCCTTAGTGCAGCACCAGCATGTCGCTCGAGGAGAACGAAATCTCGGCCTTTTCCCCGACGGCCGGCGGCGGCGCGGCCGGGCTGTTGAACGTGTCCAGCGATACCGTGTTGCCGCCGATGCCGACACGAACCCGGATGACCGAGCCGAGGAAATGCACTTCCGAGATCTCGCCTGACAGGCTGGAGTCGCGGCCGGGCTGGCGGCCAAGCGAAATTGCCTCGGGCCGCAGCGCCAGCGACAGCGTGTCGCCGGATTTCGAGCCGTTGAGCTTGCCCTTGAGCGAGACTTGCTGGGTGTCGACTTGCACCGTGCCGGACGCAGCATCGGTGACCTTACCTTCGAGCACGTTCAGCGTGCCGACGAAATTGGCGACGAACTTGGTTGCCGGCCGGTTGTAGATCTCGAAGGGCGTGCCGACCTGCTCGGCCTTGCCGCCATACATCACGGCGATGCGGTCCGAGATCGACAGCGCTTCTTCCTGGTCGTGCGTGACGAAGATGGTGGTGATGCCGAGCTTCTTCTGGATCGAGCGGATTTCCTCGCGCAGCGACACGCGCACCTTGGCGTCGAGAGCCGACAGCGGCTCGTCAAGCAGCAGCAGCTTCGGCTTCGGCGCGATGGCTCGGGCCAGCGCTATGCGCTGCTGCTGGCCGCCCGAGAGCTGGTAGGGATAGCGGTCCGCCATCTGCGGCAGCTTGATGATGCCGAGCATCTCGGCGACACGGGCATCGATGTCCGCCCTGGGCATGCCGGCGACCTTCAGGCCGAAGCCTATATTCTGCGCCACGGTCAGGTTCGGGAACAGTGCGTAGGCCTGGAACACCATGCCGACATTGCGCTGGTTGGGCTTCAGCCGGGTGATGTCCTTGCCGGCAACGACGATCTTGCCGGCTGTCGGCTCCTCGAAGCCGGCCACCATGCGCAGCACGGTGGTTTTGCCGCAGCCGGACGGCCCGAGAAACGAGACGAATTCACCCGGCTCGACGTCGAGATTGAAATCCTCCACCACCGTGGTGGCACCGAAGGATTTTCGCACGTGCTGGATGGAGAGAAACGGGTCGGCCATGGTGTTGTTCTTTCGATCAGTACTTTTCGATCAATTGGGGCGGTTCGCTGATCGCGGCGCGAAGCGGGACAGGATCTGGATCAGCGACATGCAGCCCCAGGTGATGGCGAAAGCTATGATGGCAAGGGCTGCCGGCTCATAGGCGCGGTTGGCGCCGATGTTCTGCAGATACGGGCCAAAGGCGGGCCGATTGAGCAGGCTGGCCATGGTGAACTCGCCAATGACGATCGCGAAGGTCAGGAACGCACCCGACAACACCGCGATCAGCACATTGGGCAGGATAACGCGCGTGATGATCGTCGACCAGCCGGCGCCAAGGATCTGCGCCGCCTCCGTCAGCGTCCGCACGTCAATGGTTCTGAGCCCGGTGTCGACCGCACGGTACATATAGGGCAGCGACAGCGTGGCATAGCCGATGACCAGCAGGGCGTTCGTACCGGTGTCGCTTGCCAGGAACGGCAGCGGCGAATTCGATCCGTACATTCTGATATAGCCGAAGACGATGACGATTGCCGGGATAACCAGCGGCAGCAGCGTGATGAACTCGACGATGGGGCGCAGCTGCGGCAGGCGCAGCCGAATCCAGTAGGCGGCGGGCACGACGATCAGCACGCCGAGAATGATGGTGAAAACGGCGGCAAGCACCGAATAGCCGAACGACGCCTGGAAGCGTGCATCGCCCAGCACGACCTTGTAGGCGTCAAGGGAATAGACGCCGCGCCGCATGCGCATGGAGAACTCCACCGTCGCGATCAGCGGGATGAAGAAATAGGCCGCGCCCAGCGCGAAAACGACCCAGGCCCAGAACTTTCCCGACTTCATTTCAGCCACCTCTCTGAACGGGTCCGGAACCAGATGTAGAAGACATTGGCTAGGCCGGTGATGAAGATCATGCCGAAGGCGATCGCGTAGCCAAGATGGGCATTGTGCAGCACGTCGCCGCGTATCTGCGCATAGAGCAGGATCGGCACGATGTTGAGCGACGAGCCGGTCAGCGCATAGGCGGTGGCGATGGCGCCGAAGGCGTTGGCGAACAGCAGGATCACGGTGCCGAGGAAGCTCGGCCAGATCACCGGAATGACCACCATGCGCCAGTATTGCGCCATGGTCGCGCCGAGCGTCGCGGCGGCCTCGCCCCACTCCTTCTTCAAGCCGTCGATAGCTGGCACGATGATCACCACCATCAGCGGAATCTGGAAGTAGACATAGGTCAGCGTCAGCCCCCAGAACGACAGGATGTTGAAGCCGTGGGCGTAAATATTGAGGCCGAACAGGGTGTTCAGGAGCACCGTGGCAAGGCCGAGCCGGCCGAGCGTGGCGAGAAAGGCGAAGGCCAGCGGCACGCCGGCGAAATTGGAAGCGACACCAGAGAAGGTCAGCGTCGCCGAGCGTATCCACTCCGGCAGACCGCCGCGCACGATGGCGATGGCGATGGCGAGACCGGCGAAGGCACCAATCAACGATGAGGCGAGGCTGACTTTGATCGAGATCCAGTAGGCGGCAACGATCGACGGCTGCGCCAGTGCTGCGATGTTTTCGAAGGTGAACTCACCGGCATCGTTCTGGAATGCGCCCAGCATCAGATAGAGCGTGGGCAGGATCAGGAACATGATGGCGAAAATGAAGAAAGGGGCAACGCCGAGCCACTGCGTCGGCAGCCTCATGCTGCGTGCCTCTGCGGGAGGCGCGGTCTTCCCGGTAACAGCGTGGTCGGACATTGAGATATCGGTCATGCGCCGGCTACCGTCTTCGAGAGAAGGACCGGGCGGCCGCGAAGCCGCCCGGTGGATTTCAACTGTTACTTGACGTTGGCGCCGACAACGGCGTCCCAGTTCTTGGTGATGGCTTCCTTGGCCTTGCCCTGCTCGTCGAGCGTCGGGAACACCGCGGCCGCATAGGCTTCGGCCGGCGGCAGCTTGGCCAGGATATCAGCCGGGATCTTGCCGTTCTTGGCGAGATCGTTGAAGCGGATCGGGTGGCAATAGCCCTTCAGCCACGCGACCTGGCCTTCGTCGGAATAGAGGTACTCCAGCCAAAGCTTGGCCGCGTTCGGGTGCGGCGCATAGGCGCTGATCGCCTGCACGTACACACCGGCCACGACACCGGTCTTCGGCACGACGACGTCGACGGGCGGGTTGCCCTTCAGCGTGTCACGGCCGGCGAGCGCGTTGTAGTCCCAGGTGACGAGGATCGGGGTCTGACCCTGGGCGAGCGTGGCGGCCTTGCCGATGACCGGGACAAAATTGCCGGCGGCATTGAGCTTCTTGAAGAAGTCGAGGCCGGCGGTGCCGGCAGCTTCACCAGCGGCGGCGCCAGACGACAGGCCGGCGGCGTAAACCGCCTGGATGGCCTGGTTCGAGGCGCGCGGATCACCGGCAAGGGCCACCGAGTTGGCGAATTCCGGCTTCAGCAGGTCGGCCCAGTCGGCCGGAGCTTCCTTGACGAGGTCCTTATTCACCTGGAAGGACAGCACGCCGTAATAGTCGCCGGTCCAGAAACCTTCGGCGTCCTTGGCGCTGTCGGGGATCGAGTCCCAGGTCGACACCTTGTAGGGCTGGATCAGGCCGTCCGCCTTGGCTGTGGGGCCGAAAGACAGGCCGACGTCGATGACGTCAGGCGCCTGCGGGCCCTTGTTGTCCTTGTTCGCCTTGATCGCCTCGACCTCGTCGCCGGAGCCGGCATCGGGGTTGAGCTCGTTGATGGTGATTTCCGGATACTTCGCCTTGAAGCCGGCGATGACGTCGCCGTAGCCACACCAGTCATGCGGCAAAGCGATGGTGGTGAGCTGGCCTTCGGCCTTGGCGGCCTTGACGAGATCGTCCAGCGAAGCCGCGGACGAAATCACCGTCGACGCGAAAAGCGCCGCGGCCGAAAGGGAAAGCACTTTCCCCGTGAATTTGAACATGTGTTCTCTCCGTTGAACTGACGCCGTTGGACGCCTGCGATGCGGTATCGTTTTCATGTGACAGCCAGATGAAAGCTATGTGAAACCAGTGGCTGGCAGCATGAAAAGTTAACTCTTTTTAACCGGCTGTAGCAATTAGCCATCACTTATTTTTCCGGCTAATTACTTTCTGTCTTGCGCTTCATCCTTTCCCCCTTGGTTTGCCCTGATTTTCCGGATCAATTTTCGACAGTCAAAGCCGTCTCAGACGGTGCCGGCGATGGCGTTTTCGAGCAGGGTCAGCGCCGCCTTCTTGGTCAGCTTGACCGGATTGCCGCCGGCGGTCGGATCGACCACCGCCATGTCGGCGATCAGTCCCTTGCGCTTCTTGTCCATGTCGAGCCCCTTGATCAGGCCCGGCAGCGCATGCGGCACCTTGAGTTCCTTGCGCAGCTTGATGATCGCCTTGGCGAAGCCGTCGAAGCCGCCCTTGATGCCGCAATAGGCGGCGAGCCGGGCAATGCGCTCTTCGATGGAGTCCCGGTTGAAGGCCAGCACATAGGGCATGAACACCGCGTTGGTCATGCCGTGATGGGTGTCGTAGAGCGCGCCGATCGGGTGCGACAGCGAGTGGATGGCGCCAAGCCCCTTCTGGAAGGCGGCGGCGCCCATGGCGGCGGCGCTCATCATGTGGGCGCGCGCGACAAGGTCCTTGCCGTTGGCATAGGCCTTCGGCAGGTTCTCGAAGACCAGCCGGATGCCTTCCACCGCGATGCCGTCAGCCATCGGGTGATAGCCCGGCGCACAATAGGCTTCGAGGCAGTGGGCAAGCGCGTCCATGCCGGTGCCGGCGGTGATGAAAGCGGGCATGCCGACCGACAGTTCCGGATCGGCGATGACGATGGCCGGCAAAAGCTTCGGATGGAAGATGACCTTCTTGGTGTGCGTCTCCTCATTGGTGATGACGCCGGCGCGGCCCACTTCCGATCCGGTGCCGGCCGTGGTCGGAACCGCGATGATCGGCGCGATCGCGTCTGAATTGGCGCGCGTCCACCAGTCGCCGACATCCTCGAAATCCCACACCGGCCGCGTCTGCCCGGCCTGGAAGGCGATCAGCTTGCCGAGATCGAGCGCCGAGCCGCCGCCGAAGGCGATGACGCCGTCATGCTTGCCCTTCTTGAAGACGGCGATGCCGGCGGTGAGGTTGGACTCGACCGGGTTCGGCTTCACCTCGGAAAACACACCATAGGGGACCTTGGCGTCATCGAGGATTTTCAGCGTCGAAGCGACGACCGGCAGCTTGGCGAGGCCGGGATCGGTGACGAAGAGCGGCCGCTTGATACCGGTGGCGGCCAGTACCTCGGGCAGTTCCTGGATACGCCCGGCGCCGAAGCGGACGGTGGTGGGGTAGTTCCATTTGGAGATCAGCTTGGACATTTTTGTCTTTCAAAAAATCAGATGGCTTCGCGCAGGTGGAAGGATTTTGGCCGGGTCAGATTGTCGTAGCCGATGGCCGACAGTCCCGCCCCCTTGCCGGTGTCCTTGACGCCGGTCCAGACCAGCGCCGGATCGAGATAGTCGCAGCGGTTCATGAACACCGTGCCGGTCTCGACGCGGTTGCCGATCGCCACCGCGTGCTCGGTATCGCGGGTCCAGATCGAGGCCGTCAGCCCATAGGCGCTGTCGTTCATCAGTGCGATCGCCTCTTCATCGTTGCGCACCTTCATGATGCCGACGATCGGGCCAAAACTCTCCTCGCGCATGACGCTCATCTGATGGTCGACTTGCGTCAGCACCTCCGGCGCCAGATAGGGCGAGCCGGCCTTGTCCTTGGCCACCTTCA
This sequence comes from Mesorhizobium calcicola, assembly GCF_042682105.1. Taxonomy (NCBI): domain Bacteria; kingdom Pseudomonadati; phylum Pseudomonadota; class Alphaproteobacteria; order Hyphomicrobiales; family Phyllobacteriaceae; genus Mesorhizobium; species Mesorhizobium calcicola. The sequence continues at coordinate 37,593 of NZ_JBHUGY010000053.1, read as the reverse complement.
GGTTGATATGCGCCTTGGCGCCCTTGCGCAGCGCCTCGGCCTTCTGCTCGCGGATCAGGTCGGCGAAACGCGCCTGCGCCATTGGCCCCATCGTCGTCGCCTGGTCGAGCGGATTGCCGACGACATAGTTCTTGGTCTCGGCGATGAAGCCCTCGACGAATTCGTCATAGACCTTTTCGTGCACGTAGACGCGTTCGATGCCGCAGCAGCACTGGCCGGAATTGTAGAAGGCGCCGTCGACCAGATTGGCGACGGCATGGTCCATCTTGGCGTCGGGCAGCACATAGGCCGGATCCTTGCCACCAAGCTCGAGGCCGAGCGTCATGAAGGTACCCGCCGCAGCCTTTTCGATGGCGCGGCCGCCGCCGACCGAACCGGTGAAATTGACATGGTCGATCTTGCCCGAGCCGAGCAGCTTCTCGGTCTGCGCATGGTTGAGCACGATGTTCTGGAACACGCCCTTGGGCAGGCCAGCCCTTTCGAAAGCTTGGCTGAAGCGCTCGCCGACCAGCAGCGTCTGCGCCGCATGCTTGAGGATGACGGCGTTGCCGGCCATCAGCGCCGGCACGATGGTGTTGACGGCGGTGAGGTAGGGGTAGTTCCAGGGCGCGATCACCATGACGACGCCGAGCGGATCTTTTTTCACGTAGCGGCGGAAGCCGTCCTTGGGATTGGAGGCCGGTACGGACTTGAGCGCCGCTTCGGCGATCTCGACCATGTAATTGGTGCGTTCCTTGACGCCGCCGAACTCGCCGCCATAGCGCACCGGACGCCCCATCTGCCAGGCGATCTCCGGCACGATCTCGTCGCTCATCGCGACCAGCGCTTCCAGCATCGCCAGCATGTATTTGCCGCGCTCGACGATCGGCGTCTCGGCCCATTTCTCTTGCGCCGCCTTGGCGCGCTCGACCGCGGCATTGATCGCCTGGTCCGTTGCCACGGGCCGCTCGGCATAGATCGAGCCATCGATGGGGGATTTGAGTTTCACGGTTTCCAATTAAACGTCTCCAAGTTGTTTTCTAGCAGGCTATTGCCCGAACGTGGCCCTGCGCGGCGTAGGCCAGAATGGCGCGGTCGCGTGTTATGATCGTCAGATCGCGCTCTCGCGCGGTGGCAATGAGAATCCGGTCGATGGGATCGTTGTGCGCGGCACCAGGAAGATAGGACGCCGCAACAAGGATCCGCGGCGTAACCCCTTCCACTTCCACGGCGGCGGCCTCGACGAACTCATCGAACCAGCGCTCAGGAGTCTTGGTCGATGGTAACCTGCCCTTCGAAACCAGCATTCCCATCTCCCATGCCGTCATCACCGACACGTTCAACGTGCCCGACTGAGGAATCTTGCTGATGGCCGCGATTGCCCTGTCGGCAATCGGCTCATCCTGCGATATCCAGATGACCGCGCAGGTATCCAGAAGAAGGTTTTCAGTCTTCATAGACTTTGCCCCAATCGGGATCGGCAGGCTCTGTCAGATCGACATCAGGAATGATCGTGAGCGTGCCTTTCATGCAACCGAAGATCGGATGGCGCGACAGTGTACCATCGATCTCAGCTTGCGCCGCTTCAGCAAAACCTTTCGGCCCTTTGGCACGTCGAAACACCAGATTTTCGCCGGCGATGTTGACCGACTCCGTTTGGAACCCTGCGGCCAGCCATTCCTTCGTCATAGGATTGTTGCTGGGATTGTTGCTCCACCAAGCCGGGTACTGCTTGGACGCAGGCAGTTTCTCGCCAAGCAACTTCTCGATGTCGCTGAACGACATCGGAACCCGCTCACTGGCCTGGGACATGAGATACGAACGCAAAGGCGAATACTTTCCCATTTCACACCTCCTGAAGCCTGATCTTTTTTGGATTACAGCTTCAGTAAGGTGACGTCAACGCTAATTGCAGCTTTAATACCGCTCGAACCCTCTGTGCAATTCCCAATCCGTAATGCGGCGGTCGTATTCGAACTGCTCCCACTTGGCGGTGTGGACGTAATGTTCGAGCACATCCTCGCCGAGCGCCTGCTTCAGCATCTTCGACTTTTCCAGCGTCTCGGTGGCGTCGCGCAGCGTCTTCGGGATCTCGGGCAGGCGGGATGCCTGGTAGGCATCGCCGACGAAGGGCTTCTGCAGTTCGAGCTTCTCGTCGATGCCGGCAAGGCCGGCGGCGATCAGCGCCGCAAAGGCGAGATAGGGGTTGAGGTCGGCGCCGCCGATGCGGCATTCCATGCGGATGCCCTTGGTGCCCTCGCCGCACAGGCGGAAGCCGGCGGTGCGGTTGTCCTCGCTCCACATGATCTTGGTCGGCGCGAAGGTGCCGGCCTGGAAGCGCTTGTAGGAGTTGATGTAGGGCGCCAGGAACCAGGTGAATTCCTTGGCGTATTTCAGCTGTCCCGCCGCCCATTGCTGGCCAAGCGTCGACAGCGTCCAGTCGGCCTTCTTGTCGAAGAACAGCGGCGCCTTGCCGTCGGCGCTCCACAGCGAATTGTGGATGTGGCTGGAATTGCCGGCGAGCCCGTAATTGTACTTGGACATGAAGGAAATCGCCTTGCCTTCGGACTCGGCAATCTCCTTGGCGCCGTTCTTCAGGATGACATGGCGGTCGGCCATGTCGAGCGCCTCGGCATAGCGCACATTGATCTCTTCCTGGCCTGGGCCCCACTCGCCCTTGGAATTCTCGATCGGGATGCCGGCCGCCTCCATCTCGTTGCGAAGCCGGCGCATGACGCCTTCTTCCTTGGTGGTGATGCCGATCTGGTAGTCGCCGATATAGGGCGAGGCGGTGTCGAGACCCTGCCAGTGTTTCTTGCGGGCGGAATCGTAGGTCTCGTTGAACAGATAGAATTCGAGTTCGGAGGCGAAATAGCCGATATAGCCGCGCTCCGTCAGCCGCTTGACCTGCTTCTTGAGGATGGCGCGCGGCGAATGCGGCAGGTCGTCACGCGTGTGGTGGTCGAGCACGTCGCAGATCACCAGCGCGGTCTTTTCCAGCCACGGAATGCGCCGCAGTGTCGCCAGATCCGGCTTCATGACGAAATCGCCATAGCCCTTGGACCAGCTTGCCGCCTTGTAACCGGGGACGGGCTCCATATCGATGTCGGCGGCCAAGAGATAGTTGCAGCCGTGCGTTTCGTCATGCGCGGAATCGACGAAGTACCGTGCCAGGAACCGCTTTCCCGCCAGTCGCCCCTGCATGTCGACGATGCAGGCCAACACAGTGTCGATCTCGCCGCTGGAGACCGCTTTCTTCAACTGATCGAACGAGAAATTTCCGGCCATTCCTTTGGCACTCCAGCGCTTGACGATTGAGGGGGGGCAAACGAAACCATGGCCGGCAAAACGCCGGCCATGGCCAAGATGGTCGATGTCAGTGACCGGTTTCGCCGACGGCCTGTTCGGCCGCCTTGATGGCGGCCTGACGCGCGGCGATGATGTCGCCGAGTGGCGGACCCTGGAAGCGGTTTCGCTCGAAGGCAAACCAGACGATCGCCGTCAGGATGAAGAAACCGACGGTGATATAAAGCGCCCAATCGTTCGGCGGCTGGATACCGATGACGAAGATCAGGATCATCGACAGGATGGAAAGCAGACCGAACAGCATGAAAACACCGCGTCCCATGTTCCACGGGCCCATCTTGTCCCATTTCGGCGTGCCCCAGGCCAGCATACCGAGCACGATCGGCACGATGAAGGACAGGAACAGGAAGATGACGGTGCAGGACACCACGATGGTGTAGGCCGAAGTACCGGCGACCGAAACCAGCGTCGAACCCCAGACGAACAGCACCGACAGGATCGAGGCCGTCCAGATCGCCGCCACCGGCGTGCGGTAGGTCGGGCTGACCTTGGCAAGTGCCGCCGAGCCCGGTAAGCCGCCGTCACGCGAGAAGGCGAAGATCATGCGCGAAGCAGAGGTCACGGTTGCGAGGCCGCACAGAAGCTGCGCGACGAACACGACGAGATAGACGAACTCCTTGATGCCAGGGCTGACGCGCTGGTCGAAGGCCCAGAAAAACACGTTCCAGCCCTGCTTTGCGGCATCGTCCATGTTCGGGATCATCAGCACGAAGGCGACGAGGAAGAGATAGCCGAACAGGGCCGACCAGATCACCGACATGACCATGGCGCGCGGCACCGAGGAGGCTGCCTTGATGGTTTCCTCGGAGGTGTGTGCCGAAGCGTCGTACCCGGTAATCGTATAGATCGGCAGCAAGAGGCCAAGCGCGAACACCCAGGCATTCGAAACAGACGGCCAGACGCTGGCGCCAGCGTCGCCGGAGTAGTTGTGGAAGGTGAAGAGCCGGCTGAAATCCCAGGTCTCGGCGGAGATCAGGCAAACCACCGCGATCAGAATGGAGCCGAAAAAGATGAGATAGCCCGAGAAGTCGGTCAGCTTCGCCGTCAGCTTGATGCCGAGATGGTTGATCAGCGCCTGAGCGCCGGTGATGATGATCAGGAAGATCATCTGGTTGGTCAGCGTGCCCTCGATGCCAAGCGTCGGCCCGAAGGCGCCGAGGAAGAACGTCCACGTGCCGACATTGATGGCGCCGAGCACGGTGATCAGGCCAAGCAGGTTGAGCCAAGCCGTCACCCAGCCGGTGCCGCGGTTGCCGAGGATTGAACCCCAGTGATAGAGGCCGCCGGCAGTGGGATAGGCCGAGCTGATCTGCGACATGGCGACAGCGAAGGTCAGCGAGATGAAGCAGCCGACCAGCCAGCCGATGCCAATGCCGATGCCGCCGGCGCCGGAGGTTGCCTGGGCCAGCGAATTGATGCCGCCCGACAGGATGCAGATGATCGAGAAGGAAACGGCGAAATTCGAAAAGCGGCTGAGCCGCCGCTCCAATTCCTGGGCGTAACCCATGCTGTGGAGGGCCTTTACGTCCTCCGCCTTGTCAACTTCAGTATAACCCGGTGCTGCCATTGGAAGTCCCCTGTTGGTTCTTAGCTGGCCGATTGAACTGACTTTCCGACTGAATGCGATCTGGTGTGTCCGGCCTCCTGTGGCTCCAGATCCGAAAAAATTCCCGTGAGCAGATCCGCCCATTTCCGCTGCCCGGTCTCGCCGGCGATTTCGTCGTTGCGGATTTCGATCATCGCGCAGGGCAGGCCGCGCGAGCGTGCGTGGCGTTCCAGCGTGAAATAGACGCGGTCGGCCGGCGAATAGGGCTCGTTGACGCCGACGGTGACGCCGGCAAGCCGCTTCAGCGCGCCAATCAGCGGTGACGCCAGGCGGCGGTCCTCGTCATGGATGATGCCGATATGCCAAGGCCGGTTGCGGCCTTTGTAGACCGGCGTGAAGGAATGTACGGAAACCAGGCGGGTTTCCTGCCCGCGCGCCAGCCTGTCGTCGACAATATGCTCGATGGCGGCGTGAAATGGCTGCCATGACAGCGCGACCCGCGCCGCGCGCTGCTTTTCCGACAGGCCGGTATTGCCTGGTATCGCCGTGGTCTCGCTGACCGGCGGCACCAGATCGGGCGCGTCGAGGGGACGGTTGCAGTCGATGACGAGGCGGGAAATGCGGGTCTCGACCAGCGTCGCGTCGAGCGCCTCGGCCATGCGGCGGGCAACCGGCAGCGCGCCGGGATCCCAGGCGATATGGCGGGACAGATCCTCGGCGGCGAGGCCGAGCGTGCCGAATTCGGCCGGCAGGAAATTCGAGGCGTGATCGCAGGTCAGCACGAAAGGGCTCGATCCGCCAGGGTTCGTCACCCTCACGGTATCAGACGATGCAAGGCTGGCGGGCCGTGCTTTCTCCATAGTCTGCCGTCCCCGGGGAGCGCTGTATCGTATGTTACGTATTTTGCCTCATTGCGTCCCTGTGGATGATTTCATACAGTTTAACCGACTTTGTCAAATGCGATTTCGGAAAAGACCGCGGGCAAGAGCCAAGGTGGGGAAAAGATGATTTCCAGCATTGCCGAACTGATCGCCGACCGCATCGGCACGATGCCGGCCGGTGAACGGCGCGCGGCCCAGACACTGATCGCTTCCTATCCGATGATCGGCCTCAAGACGGTCGCCGAATTCTCGGCCGCGGCCGGCGTCTCTTCGCCGACGATCCTGCGCTTCGTTGCCCGGCTGGGCTTCCAGAACTATCCGGAATTCCAGTCGAGCCTGCAGGACGAACTGGCGGCGCAGCTGCAGTCGCCTGCGATACGCACGCTCAACCCGCCCTCGCCCGGCGGCGGCACCGTATCACCGATGCTGGAAGCGACGCTCGACAACATGCGCGAAACGTTCAGGCACCTTTCCGACAAGCAGCTTGCCGAAATCGCCGCCCGCCTCGCCGACCGGCGCGGCAAAACCTTCCTGATCGGCGGCCGCTTCACCGATCCGCTGGCGCGCTACATGGCCGCCCACCTCGCCGTCATCCAGCCCGACGTCTTTCACCTCGCCGGCCAGGAAAGCATGTGGCGCGACCGGCTGATCGACATGGGCAAGCGCGACGTGCTGGTGATCTTCGACATCAGGCGCTACCAGGACAGCCTCGTCCGCTTCGCCGAGAAGGCGCATCAGCGCGGCGTTCAGATCGTGCTGTTCACCGACCAGTGGCTGTCGCCGATTGCCCGCTTCGCCCGCCATGTCATCGCCGGACGCACGGCAGTGCCGTCGGCATGGGATTCCTCGGCTGCCCTGTTCGTCGTTGCCGAAACGCTGATCGGCGCCGTCACAAGGCAACTGGAAGCAAAAGGCGCCAAACGCATCCGCGAGATGGAAAGTCTGCGCTAGATCCTCGTTCAGCGGCACTCGGCAACGGATGTCGGATCGGCGGCCGCCGGGGCGATGCGCGCCGGCGGATCGAGGTCCTGGACGAAGCGCAGGCCACCCTCGGACTGCGGCCCAAGTTGCGGTCGGCGCGATCAGGCGATCGAATAGCCGCCATCGGCGAGCAGGCCGTGGCCGGAGACGAACGAGGCGTCATCCGAGGCGAGGAAGGCGACGCAAAACTACATGCCGGGTAAATTCCGGCCTATCTCAGCAAGCGCCCCTCGATCGACCAGCGCGCGGCGAGGAAATTCAGCACCGCCGCCACCACGACGCCGCCGATCTTTGCCGGCCACACCCCGACGAAACCGGCAAACAGCGCGATCGAAAGGCTGGAGACACCGAGCGAAATCAGCGCGCCGAGCGAGACGAACCGAAGGAAGGCGTCATGCAGTCGGATGGCCCGGTCGCGCTCGAAGGACCAGAAACCGTTCGCCACGAACGAGAAGGTGACGGCAACGAACCAGGCGCCGACGTTGGCCAGCAGCGGCGAAACCCCCAGCTTGAACAGCAGGAAAAAGCTGGCAAGGTCGATGGCTGTGTTGGCGAGTCCGACGATGGCAAACCGGAGGATCTTGTTGCCGGTCGAACGCCGGGGCTGCTCCGCGCCGCTCATCCCTTGCCTTCCATGATTGCGACACCGGCGCGGGCCAGGCTGGCGCCGAAATCGTCCGATGCCAGGACCGCGAATTCGACCTCGCGCACGCCTTGCATCGGATCGCGCGCGCGCAGCGTCTCGTCGACATGGCCGGGGTGGCACATGAACAGCCCACGTTCCGGCAATGCCTCGACGGCAGCCTGCAGAACGGATGCGAACCTTTCGGGTTGCCGCCAGTCATAGATGCCGGCGAGCGGCTCGAAAATGGTGAAGCCGGCATGCTGCATCGACCGGTTGAAGCCGGCAGCGAGTGCCGCGATCGCGGCGACTTTCGGCGCCACGGCGAATGTGCCGGTCAGCGCCGGAGCGCCGCGCAGCGCCGGCCTGTCCGCATGCAGACGTGCGCGCAGCCATGTGCGCACGACGGGAAGGAAATGCACGTGCTGATGCCCGTCGACGAAATCGGGCCGGCGCCCGAGGGCTTCGACAAAGCGGCTGTACTGTGCGTCGAGCTCGGCATGGACATCGCGATCGTCGACGCGTCCGCGCAGCACAGGCAATGCCAGCGAGCGGAGCGGCGGCAGCCGGCCTTCCGGCGCCAGGCTCGAGCGGCCGGTGACGGCTGGCTGGTCGGTCAAGGTGAGATGCAGCCCGACCGCGGCACGGCCGCACAAAGGCTTGATGCGCGCAGCCTCCTCCGCCCATTCCGGAAAGCCGGTCATGCAACCGGTGCCGGTCAGGCGCCGGCGATCGAGCAGGTCGAGGATCGCGGCGGAGACCCCTGGCGCCAGGCCGTAGTCGTCGGCGATCAGGCGGACACGCCGCGTCATGTGTTGGGAGCGCCGGACACCGGCTTGTCGGGAGCGACATCGCCGCGCACGACGTCGCGCACGATATAGACCGGCCGATCCTTGCTTTCGCTGAGCGTGACCCAGACATATTCGCCGATCAGGCCAAGCAGGGTCAGGTTGAGGCCGCCGAGCAGCACGACGGCGACCATAAGGCTGGGATAGCCGGGAACGGCGATGCCGTAGAACATCACCTCGAAGAACACTTTGGCCCCGTAAGCGAGGCCCGCCAAAGCCGCCAGCATCCCGCTCAGGCTGATGATGCGCAACGGGATGACGGAAAACGACGTAAACCCTTCCAGCGAGAAGGCGATCAGATTGAGCCGGCTCCATTTCGATGTGCCGCTGGCGCGACTCTCGGGCGAGTAGGGCAATGCCTTCTGGCGGAAGCCGGCCCAGGCAAACAGGCCCTTGTTGAAGCGACGCTTGTCACGCAGGCTGGTGAGCGCGCGCGCGACAGTGCCGCGCATGACGCGAAAGTCGCCGGCATTTTCGGGAATGTCGAAGCGCTGGCTCGAGTTGATCAGGCTGTAGAAAAGCCGCGCCAGCTGGCTGCGCCGCCAGCTGGCCTCACGCCGGTCGTTCTGTGCGTAGACGACGTCGATGTCCAGGTGTTCCACCAGTTCGGTAATCAGCTTCAGGCTGATGTCCATCGAATGCTGGAGGTCGGCGTCCATGATCAGCACCATGTCGCCGCGCGACTGGTCGAGGCCGGCGAGCACGGCGACCTCCTTGCCGAAATTACGGCTGAGGCGGACGATCTCCCAGGATCCCGACAGCGCCTTTGAGAACCGGTCGGAGCCATCATCGCGGCTGCCGTCATCGACCAGGATCTTGTGCACGGTCATGCCGAAGCGCTGTGACACCGCCTCCTCGAGCGCGGCAAGCAATTCGGCGAAGGCCGATGCCGATGGCGCCTCGTTCAAGAACGGTGCGACGATATCGAGTGTCGGCCGCGACTCAGCCATTTGCGACCCCCGCATTCACCACCTTTTCCCGCGCCTTGGCCCAGAACCACCAGATCAGGGAACAGGCGATGAAAGCAACCGCGACCGGCCGGAACCAATGGTTGAGCAGATCGTGTACATGCTGCTCGACGCCGCTCAGCCCGGTCAGAAACAACGCCGTCGACAGCAGCGCGGCGAGGGTGCCGCCTCGTTCTTCGCGCCACAACAGGGCTATGGCGAGCCCCGCGGGTACGGCGATCATCGCATAGGTGTTGGGCTCGACGCGCGGGTTGAAGACGCACATGTAGAAGGCGGCCGTCAGGAAGATCGCCAGCCCCGCCGTCCCCTGTTCCAGCTTGCGGTCGAACCAGAGCACGATCCAGAGTGTCAACAGGCCGACCAGGAAGCGCACCACCGTGGCGCCGGATTCCGCAATGGGCATCCCTGCCGTCGCAAAAGGCGCGGTGAAATCGGCGGTAACAAAGTGACTGGTCTTGTCGACAGCCATCGAGGTCAGCATGCGGGCGAAATCGCGATACTGGTCGTTGAGATAGTCGGCGGGCGCGAAAGCGTAAGGTATTGCGAGCACGAACAGCACCGCCAGCACCAACACCGGGATCAGCCGGGGTCGCAGCGCTCCTGCCAGGAGCAGCATAATGATCGCGGTCGGCTTGGCGATGACGGCAAGCGAGGCCCAGAAGAAGGTCTCGGCGCGCCGCCCTTCAAGCGCCGACAAAGTGAGAAGCCAGCAGGCTCCGGTCAGCAGGATGGTCGACTGGCCGTTGCGGATCGCGCCAAGCGCCATCGGCAAGGCGAGGAAGAGACCGAACGACAGCAGCCAGGTCAGTTCCTGACCGCCGAGCTTGCGCACCTGCCGCATCACGGCGAAGGTCAGCACCGCGAAGCCCAGGACATGCCACACCAGGCCGCCCAGATGCGGCCCAAGCTTCAGCACCGGAACATAAAGCGTGGCAAAGGCGGGCGCGTAGAGATAACCCATCTCGGACTGAAGATTGTAGAGCGGCTGTCCAGCCAGAAGTTTCTCGCTGCCATCTCTGTACGCCAGCAACACCGTACGCGTGTCGGGCGACCACAGGACCATGGCAAGAACGACCGCGAACGCTCCGATCCACAGGCTAAAACCCAAACGGTCGAAAACCGGCTTGGAAATCGTCATCTAGTCATCCTGCACACATTGCGGAACGGGCCCTTGCCTGGGCGGCATTCGATGGCGGCGGCATATCACGGACAAAGCGGCGCGGCATAGAGGGCTGAAAAGACGTGGATGTCAGCCCAACGGGCTGGCGGCAGCCCGACACCGGCATTTTCGGCATCGAGAGCCTGTGAATGCCTCGCTTTCGAACTTTTGGCACCTTCATGCTACGGCCGAATGAACACCTTGCCATTAGGCCTGGCCAGTTCCGCCGGCACCCGCGCCATTGCCTCGGCGAGCGGCACCACCGCCGTCACATCGGTCGACCAGCGCCCATCGGAAAACCGCTTCTGCGCCTCCAGGATCGCCGGTCCGCGGCGGTCGCGAAACTGGCGCATCCACTCGCTCAGCCAGAAACCTTCGATTTGCTTGTGCTGGAAGATCAGTTGGCCAGGTTCGCGGATGATCGTGGCTTCGGGATCGAGCCGCCCATAGATGATCCAGCGCGAGCGCTTCGGCATGGCGTCGAAGATGGCGGAGGCCAGCGGCCCGGTCACCGCGTCGAGGAAGATGCGCGGTTGTTCGGCCTTCATCACCTCGCGCAGCGTCGCCTTGAAATCCGGCGCTTTTTCGTTGAGGACGTGTGCCGCGCCAAGCTCTTTCAGAGCCCCGATCTGATCGTCGCGGCGCACGGTGACGATGGGTCGAAAATCCGCTTCCTTGGCCATGCCGATGATCAGCTTGCAGAGCTGGCTGGCGCCGGCGGTCATGATGAAGGCCTTTTCGCCTTCGTCCCGGACGATGTCGAACATGGCGAGCGCGGTGAGCGGGTTGACGATCATTGCCGCGCCATCCTCGTCACGGACGGTGTCGAGCAGCGGGATGCAGACCACCGCCTCGGCGACGGCATATTCGGCCCATGAACCCCAGTTGGTGACGCCGGTGGCAAAAGCGACCCGCTTGCCGATCAGGCTCTTGGGATAGGGCTCGTCACCGCTGGCGACGACGATGCCGACACCCTCGAAACCGGCCGGCTGGCCCTTGGCGCGCGGCTGGCCGTACTGGCCCTTGACGAACATGACATCGGACGGATTGATCGAGGCGAGGCCGACCTTGATGAGAACCTGCGTCGGTCCGGGTGTCGGCACTGCGATGCTGCCCGGCTCAAGATAAGGCTCCATCGCTTCCAGCACACTGCCGGAAGGCGTCCTGGTGTAGCCGTCGCCGACAAGCAGCAGCGCCTTCATTTCGGAGGGGATGGTCATCGGAACACTCCTTGCTTGGACCTTTCAGCGTTGCCGGACAACGAATGCCGGCGTCAGACCTTTTCCTGCGTGTATTTCTTCAGCTCCGTCCGCGCCACCTGACGGCGATGCACGGCATCCGGTCCGTCGGCAAGGCGCAAGGTCCTCAGATGCGTCCACGAGCGCGCCAGCGGCGTGTCCTGGCTGATGCCTTGCGCGCCGAACATCTGCACCGCCTCGTCGGTGACCTTGAGCGCGACGCGCGGCGCGATCACCTTGATCTGGCTGATCCAGGGGGCCGCGGCGCGCGCGTCGCCCTGGTCGATCATCCACGCCGCCTTGAGGCAGAGCAGCCGGGCCATCTCGATCTCCATGCGGCATTCGGCGATGATGTCGAAATTGGCGCCGAGCTTGGCCAGCTTCTGGCCGAAGGCTTCGCGGCGCACGGAACGCTGGCACAGCATCTCCAGCGCCATCTCGGCCTGGCCGATGGCGCGCATGCAGTGATGGATGCGGCCGGGGCCGAGCCGCCCTTGCGCGATCTCGAAACCCCTGCCCTCGCCGAGGATCAGGTTCGAGGCGGGCACACGCACATTGTCGAAGCGAAGGTGCATGTGGCCGTGCGGCGCATCGTCGTCGCCATAAACCTGCATGGCCCGAACCTTGGTCACGCCTTTCGTGTCGGAAGGCACCAGGATCATCGAATGCCGCCGATGTGTCGGCTCGTCGTCGCCACCGGTCCGGACCATGACGATGTAGATGGCGCAGCGCGGATCGCCGGCGCCGGACGCCCACCATTTCTCGCCGTTGAGCACATAGTCGTCACCCTGCCGCTCACAGCGCATCGCGATGTTGGTGGCGTCGGACGAGGCGACATCCGGCTCGGTCATCAGATAGGCCGAGCGGATCCTGCCGTCGAGCAGCGGCTCCAGCCACGCCTGCTTGTGGTCGGCCGATCCGTAACGCTCAAGCACTTCCATATTGCCGGTGTCGGGCGCCGAGCAGTTGAAGGTCTCGGCACCGAGATGCGCCTTGCCCATCTCCTCGGCCAGATAAGCGTATTCGACGGTGGACAGGCCGTAGCCGCGTTCCGAGCCGGTCAGCCAGAAATTCCACAGGCCGCGTTCCCTGGCGGTCTTCTTCAGCCCTTCGAGGATCTCGCTCTGGCGCGCGCTATAGACCCAGCGGTCGCCTTCCTTGCCCACTTCGCCCAGGAATTCCCTGTCGAGCGGCATGACCTCGTCGCGCACCATGGCCGCGACGCGCGCGTGGATCGGCTTCAGCCGCTCGGTCATGCCGAGATTCATCTCCGTCATCGGTCGCTAACCCTTCATGCACGCCAGGCATTTTATCCGTGGCAAGGATGACCGTACTTCGGATAGCCTTGTCAACGCGAACTGTTTGGCCCGCACACCAAGGCCCGCACACCAAGGTAGGGCGCGGAGGATCGTGATGAGCTATCTGGACGAGCTGTTTTCGGTGGCCGGCAAGACGGCGCTGGTGACGGGAGCAGCGACCGGCATCGGCCGAATGGCGGCAACCGCGCTGGTGAAGGCCGGCGCCAGCGTGATGATCGCGTCGCGCAAGGGCGAGGATTGCATCAAGGTCGCCGGCGAACTGAACGGGCTTGGCGCTTCCGGCCGGGCCGAAGGTTTCGCCGGCGATGTCTCCAGCGAGGCCGGCATTGCCGCACTTGTCGCCGAGGTCAAGGCGCGCACCGACCACCTGAACATCCTGGTCAACAATGCCGGCGTTTCCTGGGGTGCGCCGCTGGAGAGCTTTCCATACTCCGCTTGGGCGAAAGTGTTCGGCGTCAATGTCACCGCGGTCTTCCATCTGACGCGCGAATTGCTGCCGCTGCTCGATGCCGCCGCCAGCGATGCCGACCCGGCCCGGGTGATCAATCTCGGTTCGGTGATGGGCACGCAGCCGCTGGCCGACGACGCCTATTCCTACACGGCATCGAAGGCCGCGGTTCATCATCTGACGCGCACCCTTGCGCTGGAGTTCGCCGCCCGCCGCATCACCGTCAATGCCTTTGCCCCCGGCCCCTTCCAGAGCCGGATGACGGCATTTGCCACCGGCACCCAGGAACAGGCCGCCCATGTCGGCAATCATGTTCCGATCGGCCGTATCGGCGCACCGGATGACATTGCCGGCGCAACGCTCTATTTGTGCAGCCGTGCAGGCAGCTATGTCACCGGCGCCATCCTGCCGATCGACGGCGGACAGTCGGTGCAGCATGGGCTGACCTTGTTCAAGGAATGACATTTTCCGGCCAGAGAAGCCGGGGGTGAACTGGAGGACATCCGCGTGGAACCGATCAGTCTCGATGTGCTTCTGGCCAGCGTCGGCAAGGAGGTTGGCGTGTCGCCGTGGCGGGTGGTCACGCAACGCATGATCGACCAGTTCGCCGACGCCACCGACGACCACCAGTTCATCCACTGCGACCCGGAGCGGGCCATGCGCGAGACGCCGTTCGGCGGCACCATCGCACACGGCTTCCTGTCGCTGTCGCTGTTGTCGGCAATGACCTTCGAGACCATGCCGCCGCTGGAAAACAGCAAGATGGGCGTCAACCACGGCTTCGATTCGCTGCGTTTCCTGGCGCCGGTGAAGACCGGCGCGCGCATCCGCACCCGTTTCGTGCTGGCCGACGTCAAGGTCCGGCCCTCGGGCTGGGTGCAGACGGCCCATCACGTGACGATCGAGATCGAGGGTTCGAAGAAACCGGCGCTGACCGCGCGCTGGCTGACGCTGACCTTGATCGAGCGCCAGCCCGAGACGGCATGAGCGACCCGAACGTCCTCGACCAGATAGCGCTCGCGCCCTACCTCGAGGCGGAAATTCCGGACTTTTCCGGGCTTCTCTCCATCGAAAAATTCAAATCGGGCCAATCGAACCCGACTTACCTTTTGACCGCGCAAAGCGGCCGCTACGTGTTGCGCGCCAAGCCGCCCGGGCAATTGCTGAAATCGGCGCATCAGGTCGACCGCGAATTCACCGTGATGAGCGCGCTTGCCGGCACCGCGGTGCCCGTGCCGCGGATGCTGCACCTGTCGGCGGAGGATTCGCCGATCGGCCGCATGTTCTACGTCATGGATTTCCTCGACGGCCGCATCTTCTGGGACCCGGCGCTGCCGGAGGCCCGCGACAACGAAGAACGCGCCGCCATCTACCATGCCACGAACGCAACGCTTGCGGCCCTCCACGACGTCGATGTCGAGGCCGCGGGTCTTAGCGATTTCGGCCGGCCGGGCAATTATTTCGAGCGCCAGCTGGCGCGCTGGACCAGCCAGTACCGCGCCTCGGAAACCGGCACCGTCGCCGATATGGACCGGCTGATTGCCTGGCTGGAGACGCATAGGCCGGCCGATGACGGCCGCGTCTCGCTGGTGCATGGCGATTACCGGCTGGACAATCTGATCTTTGCGCTGCGTCAGCCAGAGGTGCTGGCGGTGCTCGACTGGGAATTGTCGACGCTCGGCCATCCCTTTGCCGACCTTGCCTATCAATGCATGCAATGGCGCCTGCCGCACGCCTCGGGTTTTCGCGGCCTGGGCGGCATCGACCGTCGCGCGCTCGGCCTGCCCTCCGAAGACGCCTATGTCGCCGCCTATTGCCGGCGGCGCGGGCTCACCAGCATTGGTAACTGGACCTTCTTCCTGGCCTTCTCCTTCTTCCGGCTGGCGGCGATCTGCCAGGGGGTGTTCAAGCGGGCGCTGGACGGCAACGCTTCCAATCCCGAAAAGGCCAAAACCTATGGCGAGGCGGTGAAGCTGCTTTCGCATCTCGCCGCGAAATTGATCGACGAGGAGGCGTGATGGGCCGTTTTGAGGGAGCAACCGTGCTGATCACCGGTGCGACCGGCGGGCTTGGCCGGGGTGCGGCGAAAGGCTTTGCCACTGACGGCGCGCGGCTGGTGCTGTCGGACATCGACGAAAGGGCGCTGGCCGACCTTGCCGGCACGCTGCAGGCCGAAGCGGCGATCCTGGCAGGCAACATCGCCGACGAAAAACTGTCCGAGGATCTGGTCAGGCTGGCGGTCGAAAAATTCGGCCGGCTGGATGTCGCCATCAACAATGCCGGCATCGTCCAGAGCTTCGTGCGCTTGCCGCAGGTCGCGTCGGACGAGGCGCGCCGCGTCCTGGAGGTCGATCTGCTCGGCGTGTTCTATGCGACGAAGCATCAGATCCCGCAGATGGAGCGGCAGTTCAACGCGACCGGCAAGGGCGGCGCCATCGTCAACATCGCCTCGGCCGCCGGCCTGTCCGGCGCACCGAAGCTCTCGGTCTATGCCGCCGCCAAGCACGGCGTCATCGGCTTGACCCGCTCGGCGGCGGTCGAATACGCCACCAAGGGCCTGCGCATCAACGCCATCTGCCCCGCCCACACCAGAACAGCCATGGTCGACAGCTTCGTGCGCAACTCCGGCGCGCCGGAAGCAGAGGCGTTGGCCGAGCTGACACGCGGCGTGCCGATGAAGCGGGTGGCCGAAGTCGATGAAGTCACCACCGCCATCCTGTTCGCCGCCGATCCGGCAAACTCCTTCATGACCGGCCACGCGCTGGCCATCGACGGCGGGATCAGTGCGATCTGATGCATGCCGCTTGGGAACCTGTCGCGCCCTTGTTCGTTTTCGTACAGCGTATATAATTTAGCCACGCACCAACCAAACGAAGGCACGAGATCTTGCCGCCGAGCGTCCAGAAACGCCGCGAGAAACAAAAGGCCGAACTGCGCTCCGAGCTGGTCCAGGCCGCGCACAAGCTCGTCCAGGAAGAAGGCTATGAAGGCTTGACCATCCGCAAATTGGCCAAGCGGGTCGGCTACGCACCGATGTCGG
The DNA here is from genome assembly GCF_042682105.1 of Mesorhizobium calcicola. Taxonomy (NCBI): domain Bacteria; kingdom Pseudomonadati; phylum Pseudomonadota; class Alphaproteobacteria; order Hyphomicrobiales; family Phyllobacteriaceae; genus Mesorhizobium; species Mesorhizobium calcicola. Next base: position 21,198 of record NZ_JBHUGY010000053.1, on the reverse strand, counting down.
TCTATTCCTACTTCGCCGACAAGCAGGACATCCTGTTTGCGCTGGCCGAGGATGCGTTCGAGACGCTTGCCCGACGCATCGAGGAGCATCCATCCGACGATCCGATCGAGGCGTTGCAGGCGGTCATGACGGAATATGCCGCCTTCGGGCTCGGCAATCCCAACGAATACCGCACCGTGTTCATGACCGAAAAGACCCAACTGCCGGACGGCAGGAGCTACGACAACATGGAAGAGAGCAACCCGGCGATGAAGGCGCTGATCAGCAGGGTCGAGGCCTGCGTCGCCGCCGGCAAGTTGCAGGGCGATCCGCGCGCCATCGCCACCATGCTGTGGGCGGTCGGCCACGGCACGATCTCACTGCTGATCACCTTTCCGTTCTATCCCTTCGGCGACCCGCAGGCCTTCGTGAAGCGGATGTGCGATTTCACGCTTGCCACGCTCAGCACGCAGAATGTGCCGCCGCTGACCGAGACGCCGGTCAACTGCTGAGCGGCACCCCTTCACAAATCACCAAGATCGACCCGCTGCGACGCTCGGCTGTGTCAGAACGCCGCGATTTTCGGCATTCAATAAAAGTTCAATAAAATTTGTCGTACATGTACGTTTTCTGTCTTGAACCTCGGCATCTCCGGACGTATATGTACACCGTATCGTACATGTACGGAAAAAATTCAACGGTCGAAAACGGAGACTGACGATGAAAAAGACACTCCTCACCCTCGCCGCCGTGCTGGCACTTTCGGGCTCGGCCTTCGCCGCCAGCGCCACCCAGCCGGTCAAGCAGGCACCTGCTGCGACCTGCGTCGACACCAGGACCCATGTGAAGCTCGATTGCGCCTCGACCGGCTCGGTCGAGAAGAAGGGCTCCACGGAAAACACCGCTGAAGGCAAGGGCCCGCGGCTCGGCATCAGCATCAATCCGTGGATTGTGCCCAGCACGTTCTGATATCCGCTGACGATCACAAGCCGAGGCCGGCGCGATTCGCAAGCCGGCTTGGCGAGCATTTCTGTTTAAGCGACGCCGCCTCGGTTGGCGGCACCGAACTGGCCAGGCGAACGCTGACGCGTAGCCCGGCAATGCCGCTGGCGCCGAAGCATCAGAAGCCGGCGTGGGGTTGGCCCATCAGCTCAGGCCCCCATCAGCTCAGGCCCCCATCAGCTCAGACCCTTGTCGCCATCGGCATGCAGGCGCAGCCCTTTCTGGACGATCTTCTCCTTGGCCGCATCCGCCGGCACGTTCGGCGCATTGGTGATGCCGGACCATGCCGGCGCCGGGTTGTGCGCCCAGTGCACGGCGTTGCGCAGCACCTGCTGCACGCCCTCATTGTGATAGATCGGATAGGTCTCGTGGCCCGGCGAGAAGTAGAAGATCCTGCCGGCGCCGCGCTGGTAGGTCAGCCCGGACCTGAACACCTCGCCGCCCTCGTACCAGGAGACGAACACCGTCTCGAGCGGCTCCGGCACTGCGAACGGCTCGCCGTACATTTCCGTCTCGCCGATCTCCAGGCACTCGCCGATGCCTTGCGCGATGGGGTGGCTGCGGTTGATCGCCCAGACGCGCTCGCGCTCGCCCGCCTCGCGCCATTTCAGCGAACAGGGCGTGCCCATCAGCCGCTTGAAAATCTTCGAGTAATGGCCGGAATGGAGCACGATCAGCCCCATGCCTTCCCACACCCGCTTCTGCACCCGCTCGACGATCTCGTCCTTGACCTCGCCATGCGCGGCATGGCCCCACCACAGCAGGACATCGGTGTTGGCCAGGCGCTGTTCGCTCAAGCCATGTTCCGGCTCCTGCAAGGTGGCGGTGGTCGCCTCGATGCCCTTGTCCTGGTTGAGCGCCGCAGCAATGGTGCCATGCATGCCCAAGGGATAGAGGTCGCGCACGGCGGCATTGGTCTGCTCGTGGACGTTTTCTCCCCAAACGATGGCTTTTGTCGGCATTTTTCTCTCCCAAAGCGCTTTAAATAGCACGTCAAATGGGATTGAGAAGGTCCGATCGATCTGGTCCGATGGAAATTACGCCTTGTGCTTCTTGCGCCCTGGCACCGTCTTGGCCTTGCCCGGCCTCGCGGGACCGCCGGAGATGACCGTTCCGGTTATCGACACCGGATCGCTGGCCGGAAAGGTGTCCTCAAGGCCTTCCTCGAGTTCCTCTTCGGCACTCGGTGCTTCGTGTTGCTCATGTTCGAGCGAGCGGACGGCCGCGGTCTTTTTGACCGGCGACTTCGGCGCGGAATGCGACGGCATCGGCATTCTCCCTCGGCGTGCGGATGCAGAACGAGCGTGCCCCGCAAAATGTTCCGAGTTCAGACCGCCGCGTCCCGCGATCCCTCGGACAGGAAAGTAAAGACATAGTCCGAGAAGGAACGCCAGCATTCAACCCGGAAGGCATCCGGCGCGTTGCGCAACAGCACGATCTCGGCCTTGCCCAGGATGGTGCGCGACGCCGCTCCCACCGGGAAGGCCTCGAGCGACAGGTCCTGCGGGCAGCCAGAATTGATCGCCGCGGCCGCGCCGGCGCCCGCAACCGATATCGCGATGTTGCGATGCGAGATGCCGACAGCCGAATGCAGGGCGGAAACCTCTACGCAATCGGCAAGGGGATCGTTGCCGGCCTCATCGATGACCAGCCATTCGTCCGGTCCAAGCCACAAAGCGGTGCGCCCGGCCTTCGAGGCCGAAGTCTTCGGCTTCTGCGGCAAGGTCACACCGAGCGCCTTCGAAAGCGCTGCGACCGAGGCCTCCGGCGCGCGCAGCGAGATGCGATCGGCCGGCGGTAGCACCTCGACCTTGACCCCGGTCGCGGCGGTGCTGCGTCCAGCCAGCGCCGGACGGCGCTCGACCGAAGGCGATGCAGCCGTCTTGCTTGCAGCAGCCTTAGCCATTGAGGCGCCCTCCCGTCTCGTCGAAGAACACCATGCCGGTAACCTCCACTTCGATCACTCCGTTCGGCATCGGCACGTACAGCGTTTCGCCCATGCGGTCGCGGCCGCCGGCGACCAGTGCCAGCGCAATCGAGCGGCCGCAATTCTGCGACCAGTAGCTGGAAGTGACATGGCCGATCATCTTCATCGGGATCGCCTGCTTCGGATCCTCGACGATCTGCGCGCCCTCTTCCAGCACCACCTTGGGATCCTTGGTCTTGAGGCCGACCAGCTGCTTGCGGCCCTTGGCGACCAGATCCGGCCGCGCCATGCCCCTGATACCGACGAAGTCGGTCTTCTTCTTGCCGACCGCCCAGTCGAGGCCGGCATCGTTCGGCGTCACCGTGCCGTCGGTGTCCTGGCCGACGATGATATAGCCCTTTTCGGCGCGTAGCACGTGCATCGCCTCGGTGCCGTAGGCGGCCGCGCCATGCTTCTGGCCTTCGGCCCACAGTGCTTCCCAGACGGCCTGGCCATAATCGGCGGGCACATTGACCTCGAAGCCACGCTCGCCGGTGAACGACATGCGGAACAGCCGGGTCGGCACGCCGCAGATCTTGCCTTCGCGCACCGACATATGCGGCAGTGCCTCGTCGGACATGTCGATGCCTTCGACCAGCGGCGCGATGATGTCGCGGGATTTCGGCCCCTGCACGGCGATAACAGCCCATTGCTCGGTGATCGAGGTCAGCCAGACATTGAGGTGCGGGAATTCGGTCTGGAGATAATCTTCCATGTGGTTCATGACGCGCGGCGCACCGCCGGTCGTCGTCGTCACATGGAAGCGGTCGGGCGCCAGCCTGCCGACGACGCCGTCATCATAGATGAAACCATCCTCGCGCAGCATGATGCCATAACGGCAGCGGCCCGGCTCCAGCTTCTCCCACGGATTGGTGTAGAGCAGCTCCATGAATTTGGCCGCATCCGGCCCGACCACTTCGATCTTGCCCAGCGTCGAGGCATCGAACAGGCCGGCCGTCTTGCGCACCGCGACGCATTCGCGGTCGACCGCCGCGTGCATGTCTTCGCCGGCCTTGGGGAAATACCAGGCGCGCTTCCACTGGCCGACATCCTCGAACACGGCACCTTGGGCCTCTGCCCACGGATGGATCGCCGTCTTGCGCGTCGGGTCGAACAGCGGACCGCGCGCGTGGCTGACGATCGCGCCGAAGGTGACGGGCGTATAGGGCGCCCGGAACGTGGTCAGGCCGACTTCCGGGATCGGCTTGCCGAGCATCTCGGCGGCAATCGCCAGGCCGTGCATGTTGGAGGTCTTGCCCTGGTCGGTCGCCATGCCGTTGGTGGTGAAGCGCTTGACGTGCTCGATGGAGCGCATGCCTTCATGCACCGCCTGGCGGATGTCCTTGGCGGTGACGTCGTTCTGGAAATCGACGAACGCCTTGACCGTCGTATCCGGCCCAGCGCCGGGGGCAGCACCGAGCATGCCGCGCGACCAGCTCTCCGAGGCGTCGACCTTCGGCTTGTTGCCCCTGGCGGTTTTCGCCCCGGCATCCTTGGCCGCCTTGGCGCCCGCCGCATAGGCTTCGTCCAGCGTCGCCGACAGCCCGTCGGTGCCATTGCAGGCGCCGACCGAGACGCAGTCCTGTGCATAGGTGCCCGGCACGAAGCGCTTGGTCTCGTCGTTGAAGGCGACCTTGCCGCGCGACTGCGAGAACAGATGCACCGACGGCGTCCAGCCGGCCGACATCAGGATCGCATCGACCGGGATGGTGCGTTCGCCGCCGCCGTTCTTCGGCTGCACGGTCATTGAAGACACCCTGAGTTTGCCGCCGGCGCGGATCACCGCGCGGCCGAAATTGACCTCGATGCCGAGGGTTCTCGCCTCGTCGATCACCGGTCCGGTCGGATGGTCGCGCAAATCAACGATCGCCGCCACGTTGACGCCGGCCTTCTTCAGGTCGATCGCCGCCGCATAAGCGGAATCATTGGCGGTGTAGACGCCGACATTCTTGCCGACGGCAACACCGTAGTGGTTGAGATAGGTGCGCGCCGCACCGGCCAGCATGATGCCCGGCCGGTCGTTGTCGGCGAACACCATGTGCCGTTCGATGGCGCCGGAGGCCAGCACCACGCGCCTGGCTCTCACCTGCCACAGCCGCTCGCGCGGCAGATCGTGGCCGGGGGTTGCGAGATGATCGCTGACACGTTCGACCAGGCCGACGAAATTCTGGGCGTAATAGCCGAAGGCGGTCGTGCGCGAGAGCACGCGGACATTGTCCATGGCGGTCAGCTTCGCCACCGCCGCCTGCGCCCAGGCAAAACCGTCCTGGCCGTCGATCCTGGCCCCGGTCTCGAAACGCAGGCTGCCGCCGAACTCGGCCTGCTCGTCGACCAGGATGACGCGCGCCCCGGTCTCGGCCGCCGCAAGTGCAGCGGCGATGCCGGCGGCACCGCCACCCAGCACCAGCACGTCGCAATGCGCATAGCGCGACGAATAATGGTCGGGATCCGGCTGGTCCGGGGAAACGCCAAGGCCGGCCGCGGCGCGGATCTTCGGCTCGTAGAGGCTTTTCCAGGCCGCCTTCGGCCACATGAAGGTCTTGTAGTAGAAGCCGGCCGAAAACATCGGCGACGCGATGTCGTTGACCGCGCCGATGTCAAACGAAAGTGATGGCCAGCGGTTCTGCGACTGCGCGGAAAGCCCGTCATAGAGCTCCTGCACGGTGGCCCGCACATTCGGCGTCCTGCGCGCCGCGTCGCGCATGATGTCGACCAGCGCGTTGGGCTCTTCCGCGCCCGCCGACAGGATGCCGCGCGGACGGTGATATTTGAACGAGCGGCCGACGAGGTGGACGCCATTGGCGAGCAGCGCCGAGGCCAGCGTGTCGCCCTCGATGCCGGCATAGGACTGGCCATCGAAGCTGAACCGCGCGGTCTTCGCCTGTTTGAGGCGGCCGGCGCTGGGAATGCGGAACGCGCCGCTCATTTGGCAACCACTTCGTTGGAGATTTTGGGCAGCTTCGACGGCTTCGGCTCGCCGGCCTTGTAGGTCATGATGAACTTGTCGGTGACGGTGTCGCGCACCGCGTTGAAGAAGCGCGCGCAGCCATGCATGTGCCGCCAACGCTCATAAATGATGCCCTTGGGGTTAGAGCGGATGAAGAAGAACTTCTCGAAATCGTCGTCGCTCTCGCCCGCCATGTTGGCCGAGCGCGCTATATGCGCCTCGCCGGCGTTGCGGAACTCGAGTTCCGGGCGCTCTTCCTCGCAATAGGGGCAGCGGATGAGAAGCATTTGTGTTCGTTCCTACAATTCGCCGTGGCCGACGTGAGCGCCGGCGGGTTGGTCGCAGAGCCTTTGGCCCATGGCCGCAAAAGGCGCGACGAGCCGGATACGCTCCTCCACGCTTGCAGCCGGGCGAAACAGGTCGCGATACGCCATGTTGCCGATCGTGAGTTGGATCGGATCGGTCGTGACGATGACGCGACGCGGCTCGAATGTGTCGTCCTCGTCGAGATCGGAAGGCCTGTTCTCCAGGAACATGACCACCTTCTGGCCGCCGCTCCACACGCAGGCCAGCATGCCGTCATCGACGGAAAACGGCCATCCGGCCTCGTTCCCGGCGCGGCTGATCGGCTGCGTGCGGAATTCGTCCGCCGAGGGAAAATGGAACATGCCCTGTTCCCCCGCCAGCATCAGCGGCATGGCGACAGCCATCTGCGCCATCATCAGTGCGCCACCGCCGCCGCCGCCGCCTCGTCGATGAGGCGGCCGGTGCGGAAGCGCTCGATGGTGAAGGGCGCGTTGATCGGATGCGGATCGTCCCTGGCGATGGTGTGGGCAAAGACATGGCCAGAGCCCGGCGTCGCCTTGAAGCCGCCCGTGCCCCAGCCGCAATTGACATAGAGGCCGGGCACCGGCGTCTTGGCCAGGATCGGCGAGCGATCCGGCGTCACGTCGACGATGCCGCCCCATGAGCGCAGCATCTTCATGCGCGTGAAGATCGGGAACATCTCGCAAATGGCGTCGAGCGTGTGCTGCAATATGTGCAGGCCGCCGGTCTGCGAATAGGAAACATACTGGTCGGTGCCGGCGCCGATCACCAGCTCGCCCTTGTCGGACTGCGAGATATAGGCGTGCACCGTGTTCGACATCACCACGCAGGGAACCACCGGCTTGACCGGCTCCGACACCAGCGCCTGCAGCGGATAGCTTTCCAGCGGCATGCGCACGCCGGCCATGTTCATGATGACCGAGGAATGGCCGGCGGCGACGACGCCGACCTTCTTGGCGCCGATGAAGCCGCGCGTCGTGTCGACGCCCATGACCGCGCCGTTGGCCGCGCGCTTGACGCCCGTGACCTCGCAATTCTGGATGATGTGGACGCCGCGCGCCGAGGCGCCACGCGCATAGCCCCAGGCGACGGCATCGTGGCGCGCCGTGCCGCCGCGGCGCTGCAGCGCCGCACCCACCACCGGATAGCGGGCATCCTTGGAGGTGTTGAGCGGCGGGCAGAATTCCTTCGCCTGCTCCGGCGTCAGCCATTCATTGTCGATGCCGTTCAGCCGGTTGGCGTGGACATGGCGCTTCAGCACCTGGATGTCGTGCACATTGTGGGCCAGCATCATGACGCCGCGCGCCGAATACATGACGTTGTAGTTGAGCTCCTGGCTGAGCCCGTCCCACAGCTTCAGCGCATGATCGTAGATGCCGGCGCTCTCGTCATAGAGATAATTGGAGCGGATGATGGTGGTGTTGCGGCCGGTGTTGCCGCCGCCGAGCCAGCCCTTTTCCAACACCGCGACATTGGTGATGCCGTGCACCGTAGCGAGATAGTAGGCGGTGGCCAAGCCGTGGCCGCCGGCGCCGACGATGATGACGTCGTATTCCTTCTTCGGCTCCGGCGAGGACCATTGCTCCTCCCAGCCCTTGTGGCCCCGCATGGCCTCGCGGGCGATGGCGAATACCGAATATTTCTTCAACGTCCCAGCCTCTCGCCAAAAAGGTCTCGCAAATGGCGGCAGGGCATTCAGTCGGCCCCGGCGCGCGAGGTGTATCACTAGCGAAACGCAGCTTCCACCCTTGCGCTGTTTGCGACGGCGCTTGCCGTTTTGCGCCACGACGAAAAACACGCAGGCGATCTGGCCGCCATGCCTGCCTTCAGTCACACTGCCTGTCGCGCGACTCTGGAGGACGAACATGGGCAACGCCTGGTGGAATTTGACGTTGCGCTTCCTGCTGGAGCTTGCCGCCTTGCTCGGCCTCGGCCTGGCGGGCTGGGGTCTCTCCGCCGGATGGTGGCGCTGGATCCTGGCTCTGGCCTTGCCACTCATCGCGGCTGCCTTGTGGGGCACCTTCGCCGTGCTCAACGATCCGAGCCGGTCGGGCCGTGCCCCGGTGCCGGTCCCGGGCGCGGTGCGGCTGGTGCTGGAGCTCGTCATCCTGTTCGGCGGCGCGGCTGGGTTCTATCTGACCGGCCACACAACCACAGGCATCGTCATGGCTCTGCTCATCGTCATCAGCTACGCATTCTCGCTCGATCGGCTCAGCTGGTTGTTACGACAATAGTTCGCCCAACCGGCCTCGCCTCTTCGCGAGTGGCGAGCGGCTCGCTTCCAACCATCGGTAGCAGGAACCAACTGCGCAGGTATCGGGTGTCGCCGGAAGGCGTGGCCTGCCATCAACGGGCCTCGTTGCCGGCACCAGTCGGCCAGACAGGACCGACACAAGGACGACAGCCCATGCTCGCACTCGCCAACAAGATCGCCATCGTCACCGGCGCCAGTTCCGGCATCGGCCGCGCAACCGCGAAACTCTTCGCCGAGGAAGGCGCCACGGTCATCGTCGCCGCCCGCCGCCAGGTCGAGCTCGATGCGCTGGTGGCCGAGATCGACGACGCCGACGGAACGGCCGTGGCGCTGGCCGGCGATGTCCGCGACGAAGCCTATGCGAAAGCCCTTGTCGATCTCGCTGTCGAAAAATTCGGTGGGCTCGACATCGCCTTCAACAATGCAGGCGCCGTCGGCCTGATAGGTCCGATTTCGGAACTGTCGCTGGAAGGATGGCGCGAGACGGTCGACACCAACCTCACCAGCGCGTTTCTCGGTGCGAAATACCAGGTGCCGGCGATGGTCGAGCGCGGCGGCGGCTCGCTGATCTTCACCTCCACCTTCGTCGGCAACACCGTCGGCATGCCCGGCATGACCAGCTATGCCGCGAGCAAGGCCGGGCTGATCGGGCTGACGCAGGTGCTTGCCGCCGAATATGGCCCGAAAGGCGTGCGGGTCAACGCGCTGCTGCCCGGCGGCACCGACACCCCTGCGGCGACCTTCAAGACCCCTGAGTCGCGGGCCTTCGTCGAAAACCTGCATGCCTTGAAGCGCATCGCGACACCGGAGGAGATCGCCCGCTCGGCGCTCTACCTCGCCTCCGACGACTCGAGCTTCACCACCGGAACGGCCTTGTTTGCCGATGGCGGCGTGTCGATCAACCGGACGTGAAGGCTTTTCGCGGCGAACTTGCATGTTCGTCGCCACCAGGCAGATCGTCGGTCTTGCTTTTTGGCCGCGATTTGGCGATGCCGTTTTCTGTCGAAACGGGTCTTCTTGCCAAAACGGATCCTCGAACCATGATGCTGATCAGAACCTATGTGGCCGCGAGCGCAATCGAGGGTGTCGGCGTGTTCGCCGCCGAGCCGATCAGGAAAGGCGCCTCGATCTGGCGGCTCGACCCTGATTTCGACCGGTTGATCCCGATGGACAAATACCGGGCAGCATCCCCGCATCTAAGGGAGTTGCTCGACCGCTACGCCTATCCAAGCCCGGATCGACCAGGCTTCATGGTCTATGAAGTCGACAATGGGCGCTTCATGAACCATTCCGGAAATCCAAACACGGATTTCTCACAATATGGCGGGGCCACCGCGACCCGCGACATTGCGGCCGGCGAGGAGATCACCTGCGACTACGGCGAGTTCTTCGAGGATTTCGAGCGGCTGCATTTGGCAACCGCGTAGAGATTGCTGGAGAGAGCGACGCAAGCTGCCTCAGGCTGCGGTCTGCGGGTTTCGGCAATGGTGCTCTCCAACACAGCTTCCAAGCTGCCGTTCGTCTGAAGTGATTGCCCTGGGCGTTCGCCGCGAGTTGCCTGGTGACCGCAACCATGCTAGTATTTTGGGTATGGTGCTGATTTGCGCCGAGCCCGCCGCCAAGGCGGGTTTTGTTTTGGCTTCATCGCCATTCTTCATTTCGACGGTGGACAGCGCGGCCTGATTCTGCTATCAGCCCGCACAATTCGTGGCGTAGATCGCCGCGGAGGTAAGTGGCTATGGCCACTTGCCTGCTGATATCAAACCCGAAAGACAGGATTGCCCGTGCAGGTACTCGTCCGCGACAATAACGTTGATCAGGCGCTTCGCGCGCTCAAGAAGAAGATGCAGCGCGAAGGCATTTTCCGCGAAATGAAGATGCGCGGCCACTACGAGAAGCCTTCCGAGAAGCGCGCCCGTGAAAAGGCCGAGGCCGTGCGCCGCGCTCGCAAGCTGGCCCGCAAGCGCGCCCAGCGCGAAGGCCTGCTGCCGATGACGCCGCGCCCGGTTGCTGCCGGCGCCGCCGGTGGTGCAGGTGGTGCTCCGCGCCCGCCGCGGTTCTAACGCCAATTTTTCGTCCTTTTCGAAGGATACCAGAGGTGGCGCGATGCGGAATCGCCGCCACCTTTTTGTTTAGGGCGACAGGCGTCCATTTAGACGCACAAAGGACGCTCTAACGCTTTGCGACAATCATGACCCGGCCCGGAGGGGGGACCCGGACCGATCGATGCGGCTGAAGTGAGGACAGGGCAGACATGAACGCAATCAGCGTAGAGCGCAGAACCGCATTGCGCGGCTTTGCCCTGACGGCAACCTTGCTTTCCGGGCTGGCACTTGCCGGCTGCCAGACATCAGGCCCGACCGGCGAATTCAACAACATCGACAAGGCGCAAGGCTCGAGCGAGAACATCTCCTCGCTGTCGGCGGTGATCCAGCGCAATCCCAAGGATCCCGAAGGTTACAATGTGCGCGGCTCTGCCTATGGCCGGGGCGGCCAGTACCAGGCTGCGCTCCAGGATTTCAACACCGCCATCCAGCTCAACCCGAATTTCTTCCAGGCCTATTCGAACCGCGCGCTCATCCAGCGCTTCCTCGGCAATCAGAAGGCCGCGCTCGACGACTACAACCGCTCGATCCAGATCAACGGCAGTTATGACGCCGCCTATATCGGCCGCGGCAATCTCTACCGCAAGGCGGGTCGCACCCAGGACGCTTTCAACGACTTCCAGAAGGCGATCCAGCTCGACACCACCGATGCGCGCGCTTACCACAATCGCGGCCTGATCTATCAGAGCCAGGGCCAGCACAAATTCGCCATCGAGGATTTCTCGACCGCCATCTCGCTGGCGCCGGACGCCGCCGAGCCATACAACGGCCGCGGCCTTTCCTATCTGGCCACCAACGACGAAGACAACGCCTTCGCCGACTTCAACATGGCGATCAAGCTCGACGGCAAGAACGCCGAGGCCTGGGCCAACCAGGCGCTGATCTACGAGCGGCGCGGCGACAAGGTCAAGGCGGGGAAATCCTACCGCGAAGCCGTGCATCTTGATCCGACCTACCAGCCGGCCAAGGATGGCCTCGCCCGCGTCAGCGGTGCGACCTAGAGCCGGACGATTTCAGGTCGAATCGACCTGAAATCTGAATCTGCTTCTAAATCAAAGAGATCGAGCATGATATCGTCCGAAAACCGCTTCACACTTTTCGGCTTCATGCTCTAGGCGCGAATCAAGGCGCTGCCCTTTGTGCGGCCGAAAGAGCGCGGCTCTCGACAAACCCGTCCATCCGGCAACCGCGCGTTAACCCCGGCGGCAAGGGTGCTGGCCCGTGCCTTGTTCGCGCCAAGTTTTCAGGGGAACGGTCTGGCCGCCCAAGCCGTTATTCCAGGCAATTTGCGAAAGGACCCTCCCATGATCAAGAAACTCGCCTGCGCCGCTGCCCTCGCCACGACGGTGTTCGCCGTCGCTCCGGCCAGCGCCGGCAAGCTGCAGCTCGGCACGCTCGACTGCACCATCGACGGCGGCACCGCTTACATCGTCGCCTCCAACAAGGGCGTCGACTGCACCTTCCGTCCCTATCATCACGGGCCTTCTGAGCACTATACCGGCGTCATCTCCAAGATCGGCGTCGATCTCGGCCAGACGCATCAGGGTCAGCTCGTCTGGGCCGTGCTGGCGGCAACACGCGACCGGGAGGCTGGCGATCTCGCCGGCGGCTACTACGGTGTCAACGCCGAGGCCAGTGTGGTGACCGGCGGCGGCGCCAATCTGCTGGTCGGTGGCTTCAACAGCGCCTTCATGCTGGAGCCGCTCAGCGTGCAGGCACAGACCGGCGTCAATCTCGCCGTGGCAGTGACCTCGCTCGAGCTGATCCACTCGCTCAAGTGAAGGCGGGAGCCTTCAGAACGGCTCCATTTCCAGGTGAAAGCATGGTGCGTCCGAATCGACGCACGTCGCTCCAAGGTCTCTCTACCTGCGGCGCGGAACCCGATAGGGTGTTCCGCGCCGTATGATTTTGCATCAAACAAATTTGCATCAGACAAAGAGACAGAGCGGTTCCGCGTTTCCGTGAAATGATGAACCGCTCCAGGGGGGGACCGCCATGCCAAAGACAGCCATCGCCGCTGCCGCGATCGCAACCGTGCTTGCCGGGACGGCACAAGCGCAGGACCGGGGCATAGAGCTCGGCACGCTTGACTGCGCCATCGGCGGCGGCACCGGTTTCATCTTCGGCTCGAGCAAGGATCTGAGCTGCACCTTCAACCCCGCCGATAAGACCTTTGCGCCGGAAGCCTATTTCGGCGCCGTCAACAAATACGGCCTCGACATCGGCACCACGAAGCAGACGGTGATGCGGTGGATCGTGCTGACGCCGCTGAAGAACATCTACGCGCCGGGCGCGCTGGCCGGAGACTATCTCGGTGCCAGCGCGGAGGTGACGGCCGCCGTCGGCGCCGGCGCCAATCTGCTGGTCGGCGGCTCGTCGCAGGCCTTCACCTTGCAACCACTCAGCCTGCAGACGCAGACCGGCATCAACCTCGCCATCGGCGTCAGCCAGTTCCAGTTGCGCAGCACCGAGAATTGACCACCCGGCCGCTGTCGCAAGCCTCTCGAATAATTTCGCTTGAGCTCAACCCCGGTTGAGGTTTTACAAGCCTGCCCCGGCCGGAGCAGTGCCCTTGATGCGGCGCGCCATGCACGCTCCTGCCTGCGCATGGTCCTGCCGGAAACCCATTCTGGCTTCTGGCGCCATGCGCAGGCATCGAGATATGGAAGGCAGGGGTGGACATGACCGAAATCAGCACAAACAGGGTCGACTGGCGCGCTTTGTGGGCAAGCGGCGACCTGGCGCGTTTCTGCTTCATCAGCCTCGGCATCCTGCTGCACGCCACCAACGAGACGATGGTGGCGACTGTGATGCCGGCCATGGTCGGCGAACTGGGCGGCGTGCAGCTCGTCGGCTGGTCGCTGGCGATCTATGAGCTCGGCGCCATCGTTGCCGGCGCGGCGGCCGGCCGACTGGTGAGCTATGTGGCGCTGCGCACCAACATGGTGGTCGCCGCCCTGCTCTATGCAGCCGGGGCGCTGATCTGCGCCACCTCCCCTTCGATGCAATTGTTCCTTGCCGGCCGCCTGATCGAGGGGCTTGGCGGCGGCGCGTTGGTGTCACTGGCCTTCGTCTCGGTCGAGCGGCTGTTCTCGCGCGCCATCTGGCCGCAGCTTTTCGGCATCATGTCGGCGATCTGGGGCGTCGCCGCCTTCAGCGGCCCGCTGCTCGGCGCCATCATGACCGAGCTTTTGTCGTGGCGCTGGGCCTTCGGCATCTTCACGGTCGGCGGTGCCGCCATGGCCCTGGCGAGCCTGATCGTCCTCAACACGCCCGAGGCCACCAGGCCGCAGGCGAGCGCCGGCAAGGCGCCGCCCTTCCCGTTCGCGGCACTTGGCTGCCTTGCCGTCGCCGTGGTGCTGATCGCCTCGGCCGGCGTCGACATCGCCTTGCTGCGCTCCTCGCTGCTGATGGTCCTCGGCCTCATCGGCCTGGTGCTGTTCTTCTACATCGACGCGCTGAAGCCGCGCTCCCGGCTTTTTCCGGCGCGGCTGTTCTCGTGGCGCACGCCGGTCGGCGCCGGCATGACCATGGTTGCCGCCTTTTCGGTGGCGACCTGTTCCTTCGGCGTCTATGGACCGCTGATCCTGACCAGCCTGCACGACATCCCGCTGCTCACCACCGGCTACATCATCGCCGCCGAATCGATCGCCTGGTCGATCCTGTCGATTCTCGTCGCCAATGCGCCGCCGCAACGCGAACGGCTGATCATTGTCGGCGGCGCGGTGATGATCGCGGCAGGCATCGCCGGCTTTGCCTATACGATACCGCTGGGCTCCATTCCGCTGATCCTGATCTGCGCCCTGCTGCAGGGCGGCGGCTTCGGCATCGCCTGGCCGTTCCTGACGCGCGTCATCGTCGCCTCCGCCCCGGAAGGCGAGCAGACCATCGCCTCGGCGGCGGTGCCGACCATGCAGCGCCTCGGCTATGCCGTGGGTGCGGCACTTGCCGGTATCGTCGCCAATGCCAGCGGCTTTTCGGAAGGACTGAACCATGACGCGGCGGCGAATGTCGCGTCCTGGCTGTTTCTTGCCTTCGTGCCGCTCGGCATTGTCGGCTGCTTCGCGGCCTTGCGGACATCGTCGGCGGCAAACCGTCTGCAGGAGGCTGTTGGCTAGGGCAATTCCGGGAAAAGTGTGAAGCGGTTTTCCCGGGAAAAGCGCTTAGCGCTTTCCCTCGGGGAAGAGCATCAGACGCGAGAGGTCGAAAGGCGGTCGCTCTATTCGACCTCGCGCAGGCGGTAGCCGACACCGGTCTCGGTGGTGATGTAGCGCGGCTGGTCGGGAGTCTTCTCGATCTTCTGCCTGAGCTGCCGGACATAGACCCTGAGATACTGCACGTCGGTCGAATCGCCCCAGACCTGCTTCAACAGGAAATGGTGGGTCAGCACCTTGCCGGCGTGCTGCACCAGGATGCGCAGGATGTCGTACTCCTTCGGCGACAGTTTTACGTCCTTGCCTTCGACCTTGACGATGCGTTTGACCAGATCGACGGACAGGTCGCCGGTCTGGAACACCGGCTTCTCGCCCTGCTGCTGGAACTTGTGGCGCAGCGCCACGCGGATGCGCGCAACCAGCTCGTTCATGCCGAACGGCTTGGTGACATAGTCGTCGGCGCCGAGTTCCAGAGCCTGGACGATGCCGGCCTCGTCGGTGCGGCTGGACAGAATGATCACCGGAATGTCGAGGCCGTCGTCGCGCCATTTGCGCAACAGCTCGTGGCCGCCCATGCCGGGCAGGCCGAGGTCGAGCAGGACAAGGTCCGGCTTCTCCGCCTCCATCAGTTCGATCGCTGCCTTGGCGTTCGGCGCCTCGCTGATCGCGTAGCCCTGGCTGCCGAGGCCGACGCGCAGCAGCTTGCGGATCGGCGGCTCGTCATCGACAATCAGTATCCTGACGTTCGAGTTTGTCATGCCAAGTCACCCATCGTCCGCATTGGGAGTGTCGAGATCGGGCGGGTTCGACGGCTTCGGCATCTTGATGGTGAAAACCGCGCCCGAACGGTCGGTTCGGTTCGCCGCAGTGATCGTGCCACCCATCGCCTCGATGAAGCCACGGCAGATCGACAGCCCGAGCCCGGTGCCGGCGCGGACCTGGTCGCGCTTGCGCACCCGGTAGAACGTGTCGAAAATCCGTTCCAGATCGCCATGCGGGATGCCCGGCCCCTCATCCATGATCTGCAGGATGACGGAACCATTGTCGGTCCAGCCCTGCACGCGGATCGTCGAGCCTGATGGCGCGTATTTCGCCGCATTGTCGAGGAGATTGAACAGCGCCTGCTCGAACAGGACGGGGTCGACTTTCAACATCGGCAGATCCGAGGGGATGTCGATCTCGGTCTTGTGCTCGGCGATGATCTTCCTCGCCCTCTGCAGGGCGGAGCCGACGATGTCGCCGACATAGTGGAAGGCGTAGTTCGGCTCCATCGCACCGGACTCGATCTTGGTCATGTCGAGCAGATTGGCGATGAAGCGGTTCAGGCGCTCCGATTCGTCGAGCACGGTCGTCAAGAGCTCCGCCCGGTCCTGTTCGGGAAGGGCCGGCGCGAATTCCCTCAGCGTGCCGGCGGCGCCCATGATGGCGGCCAGCGGCGTCTTCAAATCATGCGAGATGGAGGTGAGAAGAGCCGAGCGCAGCCTGTCCGCCTCGGCGGCGAGCTTGGCGCGGTCGACGTCGGCGACGAGCTGGATGCGCTCGATGGCGACCGCCGCCTGATCGGCCAGCGCATCGAGCAAGCGCTGCTGCTCGGGGGTCAGCAACGGACCCTGCTTGTCGTTGTCGAGGCCGACGACGCCGATTGCCGTGCGCCCTGTCCGCAAGGGAAGATAGAGGCGCTTGGCGCCGGGAAGCGTGTCGGCGCCGCGTCCCGCGGCACGGTTGTGCTCCCAGGCCCAGCGGGCCGCCGCGATATCGGCCTCGGCCAGCGTGTCGTCGGGCGGGTAGCCGGCCTTGACGGTGATCGTTCCGTCTTCCGGCAGGAGCAGCACCACCCGCAGCTTCAGCATCAAGGCGATCTGGAAGGCGGTGGCCCAGAGAACGTCGTCGAGCGTGCCGGCACCGGCGAGCTTCTTTGAAAAGAGGTAGATGTCCTCGGTGGCCCGCGCCCGCGAGCGGGCGGCGATCGCCTGGCGCTGCACGCGCACCGTCAGATTGCTGGCAATGACGGCGACAACCAGGAAGACGCCGAGCGCAACAATGCTCTCCGGATCCCGGATCGTCAGCGTGTAGCGTGGCTCCAGGAAAAAATAGTTGAACGCAAGGGCGCTGACGAGACAGGCATACAGAGCCGGCCACAGCCCGCCGGTCACCGCCGATGCCAGCACCCCGACGAGAAAGATGATGGCGAGGTTGCGAACATCGAGAAACTGGTCGAGAAGGGCGGCGAAGGCGAGCGAGCCCATGACATAGGCGGTGGCCTTGAGATAGGGCCATATCTCGAACTGCCACTGCTCGTCAGCCGCCCTGACGTTCCTCGACGTCGCCTCGGTGTTGCGTTCGTTTCCCGAAATGACATGAACGCTGATGTCGCCGGCATTGCGGATGAGATCATAGGTGAGCGAGCCTTCGATCAATTCGCGCCAGCGCGACCGGGTCGGCCTGCCGACCACGATATGGGTGAAATTGTTCGCCGTCGCGTAGCGCACGATGTCCTGCGCCACATTCTGACCCGGAATGGTCGTCACCTCGGCACCAAGTTGTTGGGCGAGGCGCAGGTTGGTCGCGAGCCGGTCCTTGTCCTCCTCCGGCATGCTGGCCGAACGAGGGCTGTCGACATGCAGCGCCGTCCAGGGGGCACGGAGCCGGTCGGCCAGCCTGCGTGCATAGCGCACGCGGGCCGATCCTCCGGGGCGCGCGTCGAGGCAGACGAGGACCCTTTCGCCTGCAGCCCACGGCCCGGGAATGGCATGGGCCTGCATATGGATCAGCAACTGGTCGTCGACGCGCTGGGCGGTGCGGCGCAGCGCCAGTTCCCTCAGCGCCGTCAGGTTGCCGGGCGAAAAATAGTTCTCGATCGCGCGCTGGGCGGTGTTGGGAAAATAGACCTTGCCTTCCTCCAGTCGCTTGATCAGGTCGTCGGGGGTGAGATCGATGATCTCGACATCGTCGGCCTGGTCGATGATGGAATCGGGAACCGTCTCGCGGACCCTGACCTTGGTGATCTGGGCGACGACATCGTTCAGGCTTTCGACATGCTGGATGTTGAGTGTCGTGTAGACGTCGATGCCTTGCGTCAGGATTTCCTGGACGTCGAGGTAGCGCTTGGGGTGGCGGCTGCCGGGCGCGTTGGTGTGCGCGAGTTCGTCGACGAGAACCAGCGCCGGGCGCCGGGCGAGGATGGCGTCGATATCCATCTCGTCGAGGATGCGCCCCTTGTAGTCGACCTTGCGACGGGGAACGACCTCATAGCCCTCGACCAGGGCCTGCGTTTCCTTGCGGCCATGCGTCTCGACGACACCGATCACCACGTCCACACCGTCGGCGAGCCTGGCGCGGCCCGACATCAGCATCTCGTAGGTCTTGCCGACGCCGGGTGCTGCACCCAGGAATATTCTCAGGCGGCCGCGCGCCTCCCGCTCGGCATGATCAAGCAGTGCGTCGGGAGAGGGTCTGGTTTCGTTGCGGTTGTCGTCCGGCATCAGCATCGATCATGGATGGCGCCGGGGATACTGTCGATCCCCGGACCTCGCCATTCACTATTTCGCGGCGTCCAGCGCAAGGTTGAGCGCCAGCACATTGACGACCGGCTCACCCATGAAGCCAAGCTCCCTGCCCTCGACCTGGCCGTTGACAAGCGCCTTGACCTTGGCTGCATCGATCTCCCTGGCCTTGGCGACCCGGGCGACCTGGAAATAGGCCGCTTCGGAGCTGATATCAGGATCGAGGCCGCTGCCGGACGTCGTCACCAGGTCCATCGGAACAGCCTGGTTCGGATTCTCCGCTTTCAGCTTTTCTGCGTCGCCCTTGATGCGGTCGATCAGCTTGGGGTTGGTCGGGCCGAGGTTGCTGCCGCTCGATGCGGCGGCGTTGTAACCGTCGCCGGCTGCCGAGGGGCGGCCATGGAAGTACTTGTCGCTGGCAAAGCCCTGGCCGATCAGTTCGGAGCCGATGACCTTGCCGTCCCTTTCGATCAGACTGCCATTGGCCTGGCGCGGGAACAGCGCCTGGGCGATGCCGGTCATGCCGATCGGATAGATCAGGCCGGTCAGTACCGTAAAGAAGACGATCATGATGATCGCGGGTCTTATCTGCGTGAGCATCGACGTGTTCCTCAGAGCAATTCCAGGAAAAGTGTGACGCGGTTTTCCGTCCGGAATTGCGTTAAAACAAAGAGTTAAGCGAGGCCGATGGCGGTGACGATCATGTCGATCGCCTTGATGCCGACGAAGGGGACGATGATGCCGCCGAGGCCATAGACGAGCAGGTTGCGGCTGAGCAGCGCGCCGGCGCCGATGGCACGATATTTGACGCCTTTCAGCGACAGCGGGATCAGCGCGATAATGATCAGCGCGTTGAAGATGATGGCCGACAGGATGGCGCTCTGCGGGGTCGCCAGATGCATGATGTTGAGCGCCTGCAGCGGGCCTGTCGTCTGTCCCGGCGCGACGTAGAAGACGGCGAACATCGCCGGGATGATGGCGAAGTACTTGGCCACGTCGTTGGCGATCGAGAAGGTGGTCAGCGAGCCGCGCGTCATCAGCAGCGCCTTGCCGATCTCGACGATCTCGATGAGCTTGGTCGGATCGCTGTCGAGATCGATCATGTTGCCAGCCTCGCGGGCGGCGACGGTGCCGGTGTTCATGGCGACGCCGACATCGGCCTGGGCAAGGGCCGGCGCATCGTTGGTGCCGTCGCCGCACATGGCGACCAGCTTGCCCTTGGCCTGTTCGTCGCGGATCAGCTTCAGCTTGTCCTCGGGCGTCGCCTGGGCGAGGAAGTCGTCGACGCCGGCTTCCGCGGCGATCGCCGCGGCGGTCATCGGATTGTCGCCGGTGATCATCACCGTGCGGATGCCCATGCGGCGCAGCTCGGTGAAGCGTTCGCTGATGCCGCCCTTGACGATGTCCTTGAGGTGGACGACGCCGAGCAGGCGCCCGTCGCGTTCGACCGCCAGCGGCGTGCCGCCGGACTTGGCGATCTCGTCGGCGATGGCCTGGAGGTCGCGGACGGAATCGCTGCTTGGGCGCGCGCCATGAGCGGCTGATGTCGAGCGGTTGACATGGGCGAGAACCGAATCGACGGCGCCCTTGCGGACCGAAGAACCATCGATGTCGACGCCGCTCATGCGGGTTTGCGCGGTGAAGGGCACGAAAGTGGCGTGCAACGTCGCCATATCGCGGGCGCGGATGGCGTACTTCTCCTTGGCCAGCACGACGATCGAGCGGCCTTCGGGCGTTTCGTCGGCGAGCGAGGCGAGCTGGGCGGCGTCGGCAAGTTCCTGCTCGGTGACACCCTTGACCGGGCGAAACTGCGTCGCCTGGCGATTGCCGAGCGTGATCGTGCCGGTCTTGTCGAGCAGCAGCGTGTCGACGTCGCCCGCCGCCTCGACGGCGCGGCCGGACATGGCCAGCACGTTGAAGCGCACCAGGCGGTCCATGCCGGCGATGCCGATGGCCGACAGCAGCGCGCCGATGGTGGTCGGGATCAGGGTGACGAACAAGGCGACCAGCACAGTCACCGAGATGTAGCCGCCCGAATAGGAGGCAAAGCTCGGGATCGTCGCGGTGGCCAGCACAAAGATCAGCGTCATGCCGACCAGCAGGATGTTGAGCGCGATCTCGTTGGGCGTCTTCTGGCGCTCCGCGCCTTCAACAAGCGAGATCATGCGGTCGAGGAAGGTATGGCCGGATGCCGCGGTGATGCGCACGCGGATCCAGTCGGACAAAACCTGGGTGCCGCCGGTGACCGCCGATCGGTCGCCGCCGGATTCGC
This sequence comes from Mesorhizobium calcicola, assembly GCF_042682105.1. Lineage (NCBI taxonomy): Bacteria > Pseudomonadati > Pseudomonadota > Alphaproteobacteria > Hyphomicrobiales > Phyllobacteriaceae > Mesorhizobium > Mesorhizobium calcicola. Next base: position 689 of record NZ_JBHUGY010000053.1, on the reverse strand, counting down.
GGATGACCGGCGCCGATTCGCCTGTGATCGCGGCTTCGTTGACCGAGGCGACGCCTTCGACCACTTCGCCGTCGGAAGGGATGATGTCGCCGGCCTCGACGAGGACGATGTCACCGACCTTGAGGCTGGTGCCGGGCACCAGCTTGAACTTGGTCCGATCCTCGCCGGCCAGCAGCTTGGCCTGGGTCTCGGTGCGCGCCTTGCGCAGCGAGTTCGGGCCTGCGCCTTGCCGCGGCCTTCGGCGACCGCTTCGGACAAAGTTGGCAAACAGCACGGTGAACCACAGCCAGATGATGATCTGCAGCGTGAAAGCTGAAATCGCCGCCGCCGGTGATCAGATCCCTGACGAACAGCGCGCGGTCGTAAGCGCCGAGACAACGGCGACGACGAACATCACGGGGTTCCTGATCAGGGTGCGCGGGTTCAATTTCTGAAGGCCCCGCCGATGGCGGGCAAGAGGATGCTGGCATCCATGATGCTCGCGGATTTTGAGTGGCTCATTTGGAGCTCCGGCTTCGCTGTTGTTGGATGGCAACGATCGATCGGATGCCGAAAAGGGCGGCCCGTAGACCAGCAGCCAGATCACAATCATGACCGCCGCAATGCCCAGGAACGTGGATATGGTCGGGAAGGGAGGGGGAGTTGCCTCCCCCTCATTGTCGACCTTTGGCGAGCCTTGCGACGCGTGG
>NZ_JBHUGY010000052.1:0-69935 GCF_042682105.1 Mesorhizobium calcicola | reverse complement strand
GGATTTGGCGTCGGCCGGAGGTTCCTTCTTGGCGGTGATGTTGGGCCATTTCTCGGCGTATTCGGTGTTGATCTGCAGCCATTTGTCGAGCCCCGGCTCGGTGTCGGGCTTGATCGCGTCGGCCGGACATTCCGGCTCGCAGACGCCGCAGTCGATGCACTCGTCGGGATGGATGACGAGCATGTTCTCGCCTTCGTAGAAACAGTCGACCGGACAGACCTCGATGCAGTCCATATATTTGCATTTGATGCAATTGTCGGTCACGACGTAGGTCATCGGTCGGCTCCGGGGCGTCCCAGTTTTGTTGGGCTTTTTCCGTGAGGTAACGCCTTTATCCGCCGCTTGCAAGAGCGGCCATTGCGGGCGGGGCCGGCGTTCCGGAAATGGAATTCCAGACGGCAGGCCCGGCAGAAGTGGGTCATGTCCTGCGAAGTGTCTTGTTTGCCGGGTTCAGGTTTTGTTTTAGGCGGGTCGTTGCCCCAGAATCGTCGCGAACTTTTTGACCGACCACATCAGTCCTCGCCAAGCAGCCGGTCGGTCTGGCGGCGTTCCTTCTTCGTCGGGCGGCCGCTGCCGGCCTCGCGCAGCGCCGGAATTGCATCGGGAGGGGCCTCGCCCTTCGGCGCGGGCAGCGGCGAGATATCCTCGTACAGCGTGCGGGCCTCCTCGGCAGGGCCACGCCGCACACCGGCGTTCAGCACCTTCCAGACGAAGATGCGACGATCAAGTGTGATGGTCAGCACGTCGCCAGGCTTGACCAGATCTGAGGCCTGCGCTGCTTTGTCGCGATTGATGCGAACCCGACCGGCGACCACCAGTCTCGCCGCCAGCGAGCGCGATTTCACGGCGCGCGAGAAGAACAGCCATTTGTCGATGCGCTGGCGGTCTCGGGCAGCCGTTGGGGCAACCATCGAAGCGAGCCCTGAGTCTACTTCTTCAGCTGGTCGCGCAAAGCGGCGAGCTTGGCGAAGGGCGAGTCCGGATCGAAGCGCACCGGGCGCTCCTCGCGCGGTTTCGGCTGGAAAGCGGGCTTGCCGCCCCCCTTGGCTCGATCGGGGCCGCCACCCTTGCCATCCGGCCTGCCGCCCTTCCAGTCGGGCCGGCCTTCGCGGCGGTCGGGTCGCTCGCCTTGCGGGCGGGCGTCACGCCGCTGTTCGCCTTCGCCCTGCGGCTTGGGCTTGAATTTCGAGCGGTCGAAACGCGGCTTGCCGGTGCCGTCGCGGCGTCCCTCGTGAGCCGGACGTTCTCCTGATGTCGCTGCGGCCGGTGCGCCGGCAGCATCCGCGTCGTTCCGGCCGCGCGCCTGTCCGTTGCGTGGGCGATTGTTGCGGCCGGGATGGCGCGGGCGCTGCTCGAAACGGCCCTGACGCCAGAGCAGGATCGGCTTTGGCGCCTCGGCTTCCGGAGCAGGCTCGCTGGCGGCTGCATCGGTAACCACGGCAGGCTCGTCCGACGCTGCTTCCGTCGCGGATGCAATTTCAGAAGCTGACTCTGCCGGTGCGACCGCGGCAGTCTCGGCTTTCGCTTCTGGTTCTGCGGCCAGCACGGGTTCAGCAGCCGCTTCGGCGACGAACTCAGTTGCGGCCTCGGCCTCTTCCGTGGCTTCGGCTGGCGCTACGGGTTGGTCTTCCGCGACGGGCTCGACCGTTGCTTCCGAGATGGGTTCTGCAGGAATTTCGGCGACAGCCTCAGCAGCAACAGCCGGCTCCGACCCTCCGACCGCTGCCTCCACGGCAGAATCCGTTGCCGCGGCTTCCGCCGCCTTGGCCTGCTCGGCTTTTGCAGCCTCTTCAGCCGCCAGTTTCGCCGCCGCCGCTTGGCGCGCGGCATTGTCCTGCGCCTCGAGCCGAGCCTTGACCTCGGCCGGCGGCTTCGGCTCGGCACGATAGCCGAGACCTTTCAGGATCTCTTCCATGTCGTCGGCGGTGGCGCCGAGGATCGACATCATCGGCGGCGTCACCATGAAGGACTGGCCGTCATAGGCGCCATCCGGCCGCTGGCCGAGGCCAGGTTTCCAGTTGGTCGCCGGGCGGATCAAGTCGGCCAGCCGCTCCAGAATGTCGATGCGCACGGCGCGGCGGCCGAGATTGCGGTAGCCGGCCAGCTTGTAGAAGCTCTTGTCGAAGGTCGGATCGATGACCACCGATGTGCGGCCGGAGGCGAGCGCATGGACCACGTCGCCGAAGCCCGGCTTGTCCTTGCCGTCGTTCTTCAGCGCCCACAGCAACGTCACCAGCCCGGCCGGCGCCGGCTTGATCAGCGCCGGCACGAAGACATGGTAGGCGCCGAAGCGCACGCCAAGCCGGCGAAGGGCGGCGCGGCCTTCCTGGTCGAGCGACTTCATCTCCTCGGCGATGTCGCGGCGGTTGATGAGGCCGAAATTCTCGACCAGCTGGAAGGCGATGCCGCGGCCGATGCCGGCAATCTGATCGGCGTTCTTCAGGTCTATGAGCGGCTTCAGCAGCGACTCGATCTGAAAATTGACGAACCGTTCGGCGCGCGCCGCGACCTTGTCGCGCGCCGGACCGCTCAGCTGTTCGTCGGCCAGCAGCACGAGGCGCGGCTTCAGCGCATCTTCGCCGGCGACAAGCGTGCCGATCGGCGCGCCGATCCAGCGCAGCGTGCCATCCGAGCCGAGCGCGATGTCGCCGTTGGCGCAAGCGCCGAAGCGTTCGGCGCGCGCCTCGAACTCGGCTGCGAGCGCCTTTTGCGCGGCGGTGCGCACCGCCTTGGCGTCTTCACCACCGGCGGTCTGGTCGGCGGTGAAGCGGAACCCCTGCAACTCGCCGACATGATGGCCTTCGACAAGGACGGTTCCGGTAGAACTAATTTCGGCTTCAGGCATGGTATTTTCTCTAAGGCGCCGCATGAGGACGGAAGTCCTGCGGTCTACGAAGCGTTTCGTCAACCGCTCATGCAGCGCATCCGACAATCTGTCTTCGATTTCGCGCGTCTTTTCCTGCCAGTGTGCCTGATCGGCCAGCCAGCCCGGCCGGTTCGACACGAATGTCCAGGTGCGGATCTGGGCAATGCGATGCGACAGCGTGTCGATGTCGCCTTCGGTGGTGTCGGCGCGGCGCACCTGCTCGGCCATGTAATTTTCGTCGACATGGCCGTGCCGGGCGAGGTCCGTATAGATCGACGCAATGAGGTCGGCATGCTGGGCCGGCGCGATCTTGCGGTAGTCGGGCAAGGCGCAGGCCTCCCACAGCAGCGCCACGCGTTTGGCGTTGGTGGCGAGTGCGCGGATGTCCTCATCGCGCGACAGGTGCTCGAGCGCCTGCGCATCGACGGCAGGCAGTGCCCGGGTCAGCCCCTCGACCGGAGCATTGGTCTCGATCGAGCGTTTCAGCGCGTCGAGGCTGGCAAAATCGAAATGCGCGGTGCGCCACTGCAGCACCTTCACCGGATCGAAATCATGGCCCTCGATCTTCTTGACCAGTTCCTCGTCCAGCGGGTCGACCTGGCCGGTGACGCCAAAGGTGCCGTCGCGCAGATGCCGGCCGGCGCGGCCGGCGATCTGGCCGAGCTCGGCCGCCGTCAGGTTGCGATACTGATAGCCGTCGAACTTGCGGTTCTGGGCAAAGGCGACATGATCGAGATCGAGGTTGAGGCCCATGCCGATGGCGTCGGTGGCGATGAGATAGTCGACGTCGCCCGACTGGAACAGCGCCACCTGGGCGTTGCGGGTGCGCGGGCTAAGCGCGCCGAGCACGACGGCGGCGCCACCCTGCTGGCGACGGATCAGCTCGGCGATAGCATAGACCTCGTCGGCGGAGAAGGCGACGATCGCCGTGCGCCGCGGCAGCCGCGTCAGCTTCTTGGAGCCGGCATAGGCAAGATGCGACAGCCTCGGCCGCGTCACTACCGACACGCCCTTCAGCAGGCGCTGCAGGATGCCGTGCATGGTGGCCGCACCCAACAGCAGCGTTTCCTGGCGGCCGCGCAGATGCAGGATACGGTCGGTAAAGATGTGACCGCGTTCGAGATCGCCGGCCAGTTGCACCTCGTCGATGGCGACGAAGGCGGCGTCGGTCTCGCGCGGCATGGCCTCGACGGTGCAGACCGAATATTTGGCGCCGGCCGGCTGGATCTTTTCCTCGCCGGTGATGAGCGCCACCTTGTGCGCGCCGACCTTTTCGCAGACGCGTGAATAGACCTCCCGCGCGAGCAGCCTCAGCGGCAGGCCGATGATGCCGCTGTCGTGCGCCACCATGCGCTCGATGGCGAGATGAGTCTTGCCCGTGTTGGTCGGCCCAAGCACGGCGGTCACGTCGCGGCCCGACAGGATCAGCGGCTCGGTGTGTTTGGGCTGGATGTTCATCGACCTGGAAATAAGGCTTTCTGGCCTTTCGTTGTCGGGAGCGTGCCTTGTGTGGCGCGTATGACAGGCGACACATAAGGATTTCGAGCGCGAAGCGAAAGCGGAATGTTCCGCCGGCGGCTCGAAGGGTCAGTGTCGAGCTCCAGATTGGTTGCGGATTAACAGTTGGAACGAGTCTGGAACGAATCGGCGACGAATCAGTGACTCGACCAGATTCAGCTTTTGTTCACGGCTACATATGGATTTTGTAACGATGAGTCTCACCACATGCTGAATCAACGAACTGGCCCGTTTCATGCAAGGCGAGCTTTGCCGTTAACCTTTGCCGGTGAACGACCAGGATGCCTTGGCCCGCCTCTTCCAAGGTTATGAAATTGTTGATCTTTCCTAATCAGCGTTAAGGATTTTGCAGACGATTCCGGCTGCCGTCGTTAACATTCCGCTCAAAGCCGGAACGAATCGGCGACGAATCAGCGATGCCAGAATTTTCTTGTTTTGTTCACCGCAACATCTTGTGTTGTGAACAGCTTATCCACCGAGAATCCACAGGTTGCAAAGCAGCTTTCGCACAGGGCAGTCGGCGGCTGTTAATTTCTGCGTGCCGGATTGAGGCAGCAGCCGGCGCGGGCACGTCGAAAGCACCCAAGCCGCCAACGAAAAAACGGACCGGTTTCCCGGCCCGTCGGATCTTGTTGCTCACATCGACGGTTTGGAGCGGTTCACCGTTTCACGGAAACGCCGAACCGCTCCAGCTCTGGTTTGCGGGCTGCTTCAGACGAAATATTGGCCGCCATTGGCTGTGATGGTCGAGCCGGTGATGAAGCCGGCATCTTCGGAAGCGAGGAAGACGACGCAGCGCGCGATCTCTTCCGGCTCGCCGAGGCGGCCGACGGGGATCTGCGGGATGATGCGCTCGTTGAGCACCTTCTCGTCGATCGCCTTGACCATTTCGGTGGCGATATAGCCGGGGCAGATGACATTGACGGTGATGCCCGCGCGGGCACCTTCCTGGGCGAGCGCCTTGGAAAAGCCGATGTCGCCGGCCTTGGCGGCGGAATAATTCACCTGTCCGGCCTGGCCCTTCTGGCCGTTGATCGACGAGATGGTGATGACGCGGCCGAACTTGCGGTCGCGCATGCCGCTCCACAGCGGATGCGTCATGTTGAAGACGCCCGACAGATTGGTGTCGATGACCTCTTTCCACTGGTCGCGCGTGATCTTGTGGAACATGGCGTCACGGGTGATGCCGGCATTGTTGACCAGCACCGAGACCGGACCGAGATCGGCCTCGACCTGTTTGATGCCGGCAGCGCAGGAATCGTAGTCGGCGACCGACCATTTGTAGACCGGGATGCCGGTCTCGGCCTTGAACTTCGCCGCCGCGTCGTCGTTGCCGGCATAGTTGGCGGCAACCGAATAGCCGGCGGTCTTCAATGCGATCGAGATCGCCGCGCCGATGCCGCGCGATCCGCCTGTGACGATTGCTACCTTGGTCATATATGTGCTCCTCCCTTTGGCCGGAGAGGCGAATGGGGAGTAGCGAATAGCGAGTAGGGATCCGATGTCCCGTCGCGCTGACGCCATTCTTCCCTATTCGCTACTCCCTATTCGCTATTCACTTCTCTTAAAGCGCTTCCACGCACATGGCGACGCCCATGCCGCCGCCGATGCACAGGGTGGCGAGGCCCTTCTTGGCGCCGCGCCGGCGCATCTCGTAGACCAGCGTGTTGAAGATGCGGGCGCCCGAAGCACCGATTGGATGGCCGATGGCAATGGCGCCGCCATTGACGTTGACGATCGAGGGATCCCAGCCCATGTCCTTGTTGACGGCGCAGGCCTGGGCGGCAAAGGCCTCGTTGGCCTCGATCAGGTCGAGATCGCCGACCGACCAGCCGGCCTTGGCCAGCGCCTTGCGCGAAGCCGGAATGGGTCCCGTGCCCATGATCTGCGGATCGACGCCGGCGGTTGCCCAGGACACGATGCGCGCCAGCGGCGCGATGCCGCGCCTCGCCGCTTCCGCTTCGCTCATCAGTACCGCACCGGCGGCGCCGTCGTTGATGCCGGAGGCATTGGCGGCGGTCACCGTGCCGTCCTTGTCGAAAGCCGGTTTCAGCTTGGTCATGGCGTCGATCGTGGCGCCGTGGCGGATGTACTCATCCTGGTCGACAATGGTGTCGCCCTTCTTGCCCTTGATGGTGACGGCGACGATCTCGTCCTTGAACCTGCCGGCCTTCTGCGCGGCCTCGGCCTTGTTCTGCGAGGCGAGCGCGAACTGGTCCTGATCGTCGCGGGTGATCTGGAACTGGCGAGCGACGTTCTCTGCGGTGTTGCCCATGTGATAGCCGTTGAAGGCATCCCACAGCCCGTCCTTGATCATGGTGTCGATCATCTTGTAGTCGCCCATCTTGACGCCGGCGCGCAAGTGCTGGGCATGCGCCGAAAGCGACATGGATTCCTGTCCGCCGGCGATGATAACCTTGGCATCGCCGGTGGCGATCTGCTGCATGCCGAGCGCAATGGCGCGCAGGCCCGAGCCGCACACCTGGTTGAGGCCCCATGCGGTGGTTTCCTTGGGCAAGCCGGCATTGATCGACGCCTGGCGGGCCGGGTTCTGGCCCTGAGCGGCGGTCAGCACCTGGCCGAGGATGACCTCGTCGACCTCGCCTGGTTCGACACCGGCACGCGACAGCAATTCCTGGATGACGACGGCACCCAGCTCATGCGCCGGCGTGGCGGCAAAGGCGCCGTTGAAGGAGCCGACCGGCGTGCGCGCGGCACTGGCAATGACGATGGAAGCGGACATTTTCTTCTCCAGACTTCAGGGGCGTTGTTCTGTCGTTGAGGACTTTTCTTGCCCTTTCCAGAACCCAAGTCAAACCGGAAATGGACATGGCGCCCATGCGCCGCAAGCACATCGCGCCTTGCGATGGCGGTCGTCTGTCCATTGCTGCGCAGCATATTTCGCCTGCTATGCAGCATTTAGTAATCCCGCACTGCACAAACTGCTTGGAATTATGAGGCTTTTGCGCATATCCTCAAAAAAGGCACAATCGTTACCGGCGGCTTACTCTGGGCGCGCCGGTGTCCCCGGGAGGATGCAGATGGCCGCGAAAGACGATCCGATCATCATCAAGAAATACGCCAATCGCCGCCTCTACAACACCGGCACCAGCACCTATGTGACGCTCGAGGACCTCGCGGAGATGGTCAAGAAGGGCGAGGAGTTCACCGTCCAGGACGCCAAGACCGGCGACGACATCACACATCCGGTGCTGACCCAGATCATCTTCGAGCTGGAGAACAAGGATGGGCAGAACATGCTGCCGATCCCGTTCCTGCGCCAGCTGATCGCCTATTATGGCGACCAGATGCAGATGATCGTGCCGAGCTTCCTCGAACAGTCCATGCTCGCCTTCTCCAAGGAGCAGGAACGGTTTCGCGAGCAGATGAAGGGTGCGATCGGCAAGTCGCCGCTCGACATGATGAAGATGGCGACGCCGATCAAGGCACTGGAGGAGCAGACGCGCCGCAACATGGAAATGTTCCAGAATGCGATGCGGCTGTTCACGCCCTTCCCGCCCGCGGGTTCCGTGCCAGCCGCGGCCCCAGCCGAGCCGGCCAGGAAGGAAATGCCGGAAAAGCCCGACGATCTTCAGGACCTGAAGGATCAGATCGCCGCCATGCAGCGCAAGCTCGACACGATGTCGTGAGGAGAACAGGCGGCGCCTGACACCGCCAGCGCCCGCATCAGTGCGAGAACCCCATCGACATCCTTGCGCTCAAACGGCCGGACTGCGATGGCGTTCTTTCGCATGACGCTACTGCCTGAGTATTCCAGGCTCCTTGCCCAAGGCGAAGGGGAGGTCCTCATCCTGCCAGCCCGTTATGCCACCGATCATGATCTTGACCGGCCGGTTGAGGCTGGCCAGCTTGAAAGCCGCCTGATCCGCTCCATTGCAATGCGGGCCGGCGCAATAGACCACGAACGGCGTCTGAGCGGGCCATTCCGCCATTCGCTCGGCTGATATCTCGCGGTGCGGCAGATGCAATGCGCCCGGCACATGGCGGCGCTCATAGGCTTGCGGCGAACCGACCACATGCAGAAGGACAAAGTCCGGCTCTCCGGTGCGCAGCGTCGCGGCCACGTCGGAACAGTCCGTCTCGACGGAAAGACGGCGCAGGAAATGGTCCCGGGCAATTTCCGGCGATGCCGCCGGAATGTCTGTTACATAGCTCATCAAGGTTCTCCATCGCTGATGTCGCTGACGTAGCGCACCAAACCGGATGATTGCAGCTGGCAGCTTTGCCATATATCGTCAAGATCATGCCAAATGTGCCTTCCCACCTTGCCAATCCGCTTGTCGTTGCCGTTGCCTATGACGGCCTATGCACGTTCGAGTTTGGCGTGGCGGCTGAAGTGTTCGCCTTGCCAAGACCGGAGATGGGCGAGGATTGGTACCGTTTTGCTGTCGCCGGTATTGACGCTGGTGAAATGCGCGCGGTGGGCGGAGTGCGCGTCGTCGCCGATGGCGGGCCCGATTTGATCGGCCAGGCCGGTACGGTGATCGTGCCTGGATGGCGCGGCGTGGATTGTCCCGTGCCACCGTTGCTGATCGAGGCGCTTCGGAAGGCCAACGAGCGGGGCGCACGGATACTTTCCATCTGCTCGGGCGTCTTTGTGCTTGCAGCAGCGGGCCTGCTCTCAGGCAAAAGGGCGACCACACATTGGCGCTACAGCGAGCGGCTGAGGGAGCGATACCCCGACATCACCGTCGCTCAAGATGTCTTGTACATCGATGAGGGAAATGTCCTTACATCGGCCGGCAGCGCAGCCGGCATCGATCTGTGCCTGCATCTGGTCCGGCGCGACTTCGGCACAAAGGCGGCCAACATGGTGGCGCGCCGGCTGGTCGTTCCACCGCATCGCGATGGCGGCCAGGCGCAGTATGTCGAGAGTTCGGTTCCCGAGCCACACGAGCGCAGCCGGCTTGGACCGTTGATCGACAGAATGCGCGCGAATATTTCCACCGACTATTCCGTCGCCACCCTGGCCGGCCTGGCCGGGATGAGTGAGCGGACATTTCTGCGCCGGTTCGCGGCCGCAACCGGCGTTACGCCAGCGAGATGGCTGCTCTCGGAACGGCTTTCGCGGGCGCGCACGCTGCTTGAAGATACCGCCATGCCGATCGACCGGGTCGCCGAGACCGCCGGATTTGGCGCCGCGGCGACGTTGCGGCATCACTTCCGTCAGCAATTGGCCACGACGCCCGCCGCGTACCGTGCGCGGTTCGGGACCAATGCCAAGTCCGCCTGACGAACTGAGCGCTCGCCGACGTTCGGTTCGATCGGGTCGAGACCGCTTCAGGCAAGACGCTGTCAGGGCGACAGCCCTTCATAGCGGCCGCGTGGCCTGATGATGCTGCCGCTCATGATCTGTTCGACCATATGGGCTGCCCAGCCAACACTGCGCCCAAGCGCGAACAGCTGGAACGGCGCATCGCGTGGCAAGCCGAGACCGCGCGTCAGCGCAGCCAGGGCGAAGTCGATGTTCGGGCGCGCGCCGGTCATGGCAATGGCGGCCTTTTCCAACTGCTGCAGCGTCTCGTCGACAGGGATAGCGGCCAAAAGTGCGGTGGCACGGGGATCCCCGTCGGGATAGAGCGGATGGCCGAATGCCGGCAATGGCCGGTCGTGGCCGAGCCAGCGCCGGATCGCTGCATCGGCGCCGTGTCTTGCGGCATCCTCGGCGAGCTGCATCACAGCCTCGCCGGCGCCGCCATGGCGTGGGCCGGATAGCGTTGCCAGGCCCGCCAGCAGGCATGCGGCAGGCGAGGCCCCGGTCGAGGCCGCAACGCGGGCAGCGAAGGTCGATGCGTTGAGTTCATGATCGGCAAGCAGGACAAGGGCGCACCGTATCGCTTCCGCACCGGCATCATCCACCGACCAGCCCTGCGCCAGACGCCGATGGACGGGCTCTTTGCCGGCGGCGGCGCCCAGCGACTGAGCCAGCGCTGCAACCGTTTGCGCGGCCTCGGTGCACAGCGAGGTGACGCTGCGTCCAAGCGAAGGCCGCCCCTGGCTGGCAAGCAAGGCAAGCTGCGCAAAGGCCGAGGCGCGGCCGACTGGATGAGGCGCCTGCGACGACGGCGCCTTGAAAGCCTCCGGTTCAGCCAGGGTCCACAGCACGGCGGCTGTTTCCTCCAGAGTCGCCGATCTGGAGAGCGCAACGGCGTCCTGCCCCCGGTAGATGAGACGACCGTGCACAACGGTCGATATTGCCGTAGCGATCGACGGCTCACCCCAGGCAATCGCACTTTCGGCGATGGCCGAGGGACTGCGTCCGCGGGCGCGACGGGTGGCCAGCGCTGCGATGTCGTCGGCGCGGTACCGGCTGCGGCGTGGGTCGGTCTCATCCGGCCGCATGCCGATGCGGCCGCGGCTGACATAGGCGTAGAGCGTTTGCGGGCGGACCCTGAGCCTTTCCAGCGCCTCTTGCCGCGACAGCCATTCCGACATTTCGAGCCTGATATTGATTATATTGATCAAGATTGATTAGTGCGTGGCGCAACCCTTATCCTTTGTGGAGAAAAGCTGCAAGGAGACGCGACATGGCAAACGGGCTCGATGATGTGGTGGCGGCCGAAACCGTGCTGTCCGACGTGGATGGTCTGGGCGGCAGCCTGACGATCCGTGGTCATTCGCTGCCGGAACTGGCCGGACGATGGAGATTTCCGCAGGTCGTCCGACTATTGCTCGACGGCTTGTTCGAAGACCTTCCCGGCGATACGGAACTGGCGCGAGCGCTGGGCCAGGCGCGTGCGGACGTATTCGAGCGGCTTTTGCCTTCACCGCCGTTGCAGATATCGCTCGATGTCTACAGCGCCATGCGTGCCGGCATGGCGCTGCTGCCGGACGGTCAAACGCTGACGGACGCCCTGCTGCTGATCGCGGCGCCCGCGGTGCTGACGCCGGCCTTGCTGCGCCTGCAGCGCGGCGAGCAGCCAGTCGCGCCGGACAGCCGGGCCGACCATGCCGCCGACATGTTGCGGATGCTCCGGGGTTCCGTTCCGTCGCCGGCATTGGCAAAGGCGCTCGACACCTATCTGGTGACCGTCTGCGACCACGGCCTCAATGCCTCGACCTTCGCCACCCGCGTGGTCGCCTCGACGCAGGCCGGCCTGACATCGTCCGTGCTGGCCGGGCTTGGCGCACTCAAGGGGCCGCTGCATGGCGGTGCGCCCGGCCCGGTGATCGAGATGCTGGATGCAATCGAGGCGCATGGCGATGCCGCCGGCTGGCTGCGCGACGAGGTCGCGCATGGCGAGCGCATCATGGGCTTCGGCCACCGCATCTACCGGGTACGCGATCCGCGCGCCGACGTGCTCAAGGCGGTCGTGCGGCAACTCGGCGGCAAGGGCGAAACCGGTCGCCGGCTGGCGTTTGCGGAGAAAGTGGAGCAAGCCGCGCTCGACGTGCTGCGGGTTGCCAAGCCGTCGCGCTCGCTGCAGACCAATGTCGAGTTCTACACCGCGCTCCTCCTGGAAGCAGCGGGTTTCCCCAAGGAGGCATTCAGCAACGTCTTCGCCGCCGGGCGTGTCGCCGGCTGGATCGCGCACGCGCGTGAACAACAGACGACCGGACGGCTGATCCGTCCGCAATCGCGCTATGTTGGGCCGGTGCCGGACCTGGTTGCCTAGGCTCCATCTGTTTCAAAAGACAAAGCCTCTCCGCATTGAAGCGGAGGGGCTTTTCTCTCATGACCAAAATTTCATGTGATCACGCGACCGTGTTCGTGTTCTTGCCTTGGTCCGTCCTTATATGCTGCACTGCAACATAGGCCGCCGATAGCTGCTTCCTTCAATGACGTCGGGGCAGGTCGGCGCATCAGGACGACAGGAACGCCATGACGAAAAACGGCAAGGCGGAGGAAACGAAAAAAATCAACATCGCGCTTCAGGGCGGGGGCTCGCACGGCGCCTTTTCCTGGGGCGTGCTCGACCGGCTGCTGGAGGACGGACGGCTGGAGATCGCGGCGGTGTCCGGCACAAGCGCCGGCGCCATGAACGCGGTGGCGCTGGCTGATGGCTTCGTGCGCGGCGGGGTCGACGGGGCGCGGCAGAAGCTCGACGATTTCTGGCGCGCGGTGGCGGCAAAGGGCCGGTTCAGCCCGGTGCAGCGCATGCCGTGGGATGTCGCCTGGGGCAACTGGTCGATCGAAAACACGCCGGGCTATCTGTTCTTCGACACCATGTCGCGGGTGTTCTCGCCCTATGTCGCCAACCCGCTCGGCCTCAATCCGCTGCGCGACGTGGTTCAGCAGGAGATCAATTTCGCCAATGTGCGCGCCTGCAAGTCGGTGGAACTGTTCATTTCGGCGACCAATGTCGAAACCGGGCAGTTGCGCGTCTTTTCCGATGGCGAGATCGACCTCGACACGGTGATGGCCTCGGCCTGCCTGCCGCAATTGTTCCGCGCCGTCGAGATCAAGGGCGTGCCCTATTGGGACGGCGGCTATGGCGGCAACCCGGCGCTCTATCCGTTCTTCAAGACGGCGGCGACCGAGGACGTGCTTCTGGTGCAGATCAACCCGGTGGTGCGGGAAGGAACGCCGAGGAGCGCCAACGAGATCCAGAACCGCATCGACGAGATCACCTTCAACGCCGGGCTGCTGCGCGAATTCCGCTCGATCGCCTTCGTCAAGGAACTGATCGCCGCCGGCCGCCTGCCACAGGGCGAATACCGCGACATCCGCATGCATCGCATCGATGCCGACGAGGCGTTCAAGGACCTGTCGGCGTCATCGAAGGTCAATGCCGAATGGGCGTTCCTGACCTATCTGCGCGATCTCGGCCGCACCGCCGCCAGCGACTGGCTGGAAGAGAATTACGATGCCGTCGGCAAGCGGCCGACACTCGATCTCTCCGGCGAACTCGACGACGGCTACAAGCCGGTGCGCGGTCCCGCACCCGGACGGCGGGTCAAGGAGTTCCTCGCGGCGCGCAAGAACCCCGAGGCAGAGCGCCGTCGCGCCTGACCGGAACCCCGACACAGGCAGGCTTCATCCGGCTTTCAGCGCCAGGTCGATCACCTTGATCAGGGCGGCGGCCGCCTGCCGCTGCCCCTCGGGATCGCTGATCCGCGCCTTCATGCCTTCCAGCCCGTCGAGCAGCATGTCGGCAAGCAGTTGCGTCGACAGGCCCCTGGCCGCCAGATCGACGCCGTTCCTGGCCGCCTCGCGCTGGATCGCGGCGGCGATATGTTCGACAAGGCCGCCGCGCCAGCACCCGACCAGATCGCCGAGGCTCGATTTCATGTCCAGCAATTCGGCGCCATGAGGGGAGGCAACGACGGCGCTCATCATCGAGATGAAAGCCTCGTCGATGGCTCGCATCATGCGCTCGGTGAAAGCACCATCGCCGGCCAGAGCCATTTTTGCCGCCGCGACCGAGCGCGACAGCACCATCATGGCGATGGCACGGAAAATGTCGGTCTTGTTCTTGAACTGAAGATAAAGCGCCGGACGCGACATGTCGGCGGCGCGGGCGATGTCGTCCATGGTGGTGCGGGAGAAGCCATAGGCCAAAAACACCTTCATTGCGCCATCCAGGATACGGACGCGTTTGGGGTCGGTGGTGGCGATGTCTTCGATCTGATTCATGGAGTAACATTACCCTGCAAAATATTAATTGACAAAATGACGTAATTTGTCAATCTGTTTGAGGAGAAATGACCGGTTGGCCATTTCGCCTCGGGCTATGGACGACAACGAAGGGTATCCCCATGCGCCTCACCGTCGACGGGCAATCATTCGACATCGACGCCGATCCCGAAATGCCGCTTCTATGGGCGCTGCGCGATCTCGTCGGCAAGACCGGACCGAAATTCGGCTGCGGCATTGCCGCTTGCGGTGCCTGCACCGTGCATGTCGATGGGCAGCCGGTGCGCTCCTGCTCCTTGCCGATCGGCGAGGTCAGCGGCGCCGTCACCACCATCGAAGGCATCGGCACCGACGGCAAGCTGCATCCGGTGCAGCAGGCCTGGCTGGAAGAGCAGGTCGCGCAGTGCGGCTACTGCCAGGCGGGCCAGATCATGAGCGCGGTGGCGCTGCTCGACGAGGTCGCCGACCCGAGCGACGCCGATATCGACAACGCCATGGGCGGCAATCTCTGCCGCTGCGGCACCTACCCGAAGATCCGCTCGGCCATCAGGAAGGCCGCTGCACTCAAGACGGCGGGGCTCTGATCATGGCCAGTGTTGGAAAGATCGCCCGCCGCACGTTTCTGATCGGCGCGGCCGCTGTCGCGGGCGGCGTTGCCGTCGGCTACTACTATTATCGCAAGCCGTTTCCGAACCCGCTCGAGGCCGATCTCGGCAAGGGCGAGGCGACCTTCAACCCCTATGTGAAGATCGGCGCCGACAACACCATCACCATCGTCGCGCCGCGCGCCGAGATGGGGCAAGGCGTCTCGACGACGCTGGCCGCCATGGTCGCCGAGGAACTCGATGTCGGTCTTGACCAGGTAAAGGTCGAGCATGGCCCGGCCTCCTATGCCTATTACAACACCGCAATCCTTGAAGAGGGCGGTCCGTTCGCCTTCTTCGACGAGAGCATGACCGCCGAAACCGTGCGTGCCGGCATGGGCGTGATCGGGAAACTCCTCGCCTTGCAGGGCACGGGCGGGTCGAGCTCGATGCGCGACGGGTTCGAGAAGATGCGGCAGGCAGGCGCGGCAGCGCGGCAGATGCTGATCGCCGCGGCGGCGCAGAAGCTCGGCGTTGCCGCCGGCGAACTGGAGACGAGGGACGGTTCGATCCTGCACAAGGCGTCGGGCAAATCGGTCACCTATGGCGACATCGCTGCGACCGCCGCCGCCATGGCGCCGCCGGCGGAGGTCAGGCTCAAGGACAAGGCCGACTGGAAGCTGCTCGGCAAGCCGCAGAAGCGCATGGACATGCTGGCCAAGGTCACCGGCGCGCCCATCTTCGGCATCGATGTCAGGCTGCCGGACATGCTCTACGGCACAGTGAAAATGAGCCCGCGCTTCTGGTCGAAGCCGGTTTCGGCCGATCTCTCCAAGGCGGAGAAGATGCCTGGCGTGGTCAAGATCGTGCCGATCGAGACCAGCTACGGCCATGGCTTCGGTGTCATCGCGCAAAACACCTGGGCGGCGTTCAAGGCAGCGGAGGCGATCGAGGCCAAATGGGCCGATCCCGAATATCCGCTCGATAGCGCCGCCATCGCCGACGTGCTGAAACAGGCGCTCGGCCAAAAAGGTTCGGCGATGCGCGACGATGGCAATGTCGATACCGCCATCGCCGACGCGCCGCGCGAGAGGATCGTCGAGGCCGACTATGCGATGCCTTATCTGGCGCATGCGACGATGGAGCCGATGAACGCCACGGCACGGCTCAAGGACGGCGTCCTCGACATCTGGTGCGGCAACCAGGCGCCGACCATTGTGCGCCAGCTTTGCGCCAATCAGCTCGGCATCGAGCAGGACAAGGTCACTGTGCACACCACCTTCCTCGGCGGCGGTTTCGGCCGGCGCATCGAAATGGACTTTGCGCTCTATGCAGCACTGATGGCCAAGGATGCGGGCGGGCGTCCGGTCAAGGTGACCTGGACGCGCGAGGAAGACATGCGCCACGACGCCTATCGCCCCGCTGCCGTCGGCAAGTTCCAGGCGCGGCTCGGCGACGACGGTCTGCCGGTCGCCCTCGACATGAAGTTGGCCTCGCCCTCGATCATTGCCGGGGTGCTGCGCCGGCTGTTCCCCTCGATATCGCCGATCGGTCCCGACAAGGCCATCTTCGACGGCGCCTTCGACCAGCCCTACACCATCCCGAACTACCGGGTGAGCGGCATCGCCGCGCCCGTCTCCATTCCCGTTGGCTTCTGGCGGTCGGTAGGCGCCTCGACCAATGGCTTTTTCCATGAAGGCTTCATGGACGAAATCGCGGTCGCCGGAAAAATCGATCCGGTCGAGTTGCGCAAGAAATTGATGGCCGACCATCCGGCGGCGGTGAAGGTTGTCGAGAAGGTCGCCGAAATGGCGAAGTGGGGCGAGGCGCTGCCGGCCGGAAAGGCCAAGGGCATGGCGTTCACGCTGTCGTTCGGCAGCTGGGTCGGCGAGATCGTGCAAGTGGCGGATACGCCGGCCGGCATCCGCATCGAAAAGATGTGGATCGCCGCTGATGTCGGCACCGCGCTCGATCCGGGTATCATCGAGGCGCAGCTGATTTCCGCCGCCATCTATGGCCTGTCGGCGGCAATGGGACAGCAGATCACCTTCGCCGACGGAATGGTCGAACAGTCGAACTTCCACGATTTCGACGCCATGCGGATATTCCAGTGCCCGGTCTTCGAAGTCGCCATCCTGGAGAATTTCCACAAGATGGGCGGCGTTGGCGAGGTTGGCACACCGCCGGCGGCACCGGCGCTGGCCAATGCCATCTTCGCGCTCACCGGCAAGCGCATCCGCACGCTGCCGCTGTCGACAACGGTGGCCTTCGCATGAAGAAGCTTCTCATCATGCTGACGCCTGCTGCCATCTTGTTTTCGGCGGCGCCTTTCGCAACCGCACAGGAGAGCCAGACATCACCGAGCCCGACGGTCGACATGGCCAAGGGCCTGTCCGAATGGGACAAGATCTATGCGGTGTTCTCACATCCGCGCTGCGCCGATTGTCATGTCGCGGACGACCGGCCGCGCTGGTCGGGTGCGCATTATGGCGGTACGCGTGTGCACGCCTTCAACGTCCAGCGCGGCACCGACGGATCGGGCTTCGGCAATCCGGGCCTGCGCTGCACGACCTGCCATTTCGCAAGCAATTCCAATGCATTGCACGGACCGCCCGGCGCCGAGGGCTGGCATCTGGCGCCGGCCGAGATGGCCTGGTTCGGTAAATCCTCGGCCGAAATCTGCGCCCAGATCAAGGATCCGGCGCGCAATGGCAGTCGCAGTTTGGACGATATCGCGCTGCATGTTCGCGACGACAGGTTGGTCGGCTGGGGTTGGACGCCGGGGTCGAACCGTGAGCCGGCTCCGGGCTCGGCCGAAGCAACCTTTCAAGCGATCGAAAACTGGATGGCGGTGGGTTCACCTTGCCCGGTGCCGTAATGGTCTTGCAACTTTAAGGCTATATTGCGGTGCAACTTTGATGTAGAAGCGCGCTTCGCCGATCACGGCAAATTGAAGATGGCCTGGCGCGCACCCATATCGGCGACGCGCCCGCGTTATGAGGACGCTGGCCAAACCCGCAGTGGAAAAAACGACGATGAGATTCAGGTTTCACAAGCTTGCAGCCGTTGTTGTGCTCATTGGTTTCGCGGCCTGGATGGTGACAGGCGAGTTTTCGTCGGTCGGCAGCGTGGCCGCCAACAAGGCCAAGGCCGCCGAAGTCGAGCAGGCCAAGGCGCCGGACGCGAACAAGCCCAAGGCTGCGGAAGCCGAGCCGAAGGCACCACTTCGCACCGTCGCGGTGGTGACGCCGCCGCGTCGCACCTATGCGCGCGCCATCCGCATTTCAGGACTGACCGAAGCCGACAAGCGGGCGGTGCTGGCGACGCGCGTTGCCGGCGTCATCGACAAGCTGCCGGTCAAGCAGGGCCAGCACGTCAAGACCGGCGATATGGTGATGATGCTTGCCGCCGAGGAAAAGATCTCGATGGTCGACAACGCCAAGCAGCTTGTGGTGCAACGTCAGGCCGAGCTGGACGCATCCCTGCGGCTGATGAAAACCGGGAACCTGCCGAAGCTGCAGCTCGATACCGCGCGCTCGAACCTGACCTCGGCGCAGTCGCTGCTGGACACGGCGCAGGCCGAACTCGACCGCAATGAGGTGAAGGCGCCTTTCGACGGCGTCATCGACCGGGTGCCGGTGGAACTTGGTAGTTCCATCATGCAGGGCGGTGAGGTGGCAACCATCCTCAAGCTTGATCCGGTGATTGGCCGCGGCGAAGTCAGCGAGCGCGACCTCGGCTACCTCAAGCTCGGCGACAAGGCCAATGTGCGGCTGGTCAGCGGCCAGACGGTGGAAGGCACCGTGCGCTACATCAGCCGCGACGCGTCGTCGGCGACCCGCACCTTCCGCGTCGAGGTGGCCATCCCCAATGGCGACGGCTCCGTTCCGGCCGGCATGACGGCGGAAATCGCGCTCAACGCGCAACCGACCGACGCTGTCTTGCTGCCGCGCTCGGTGGTGACGCTCGGCGACAAGGGCGACCTCGGCATCCGTGCCGTCGGCAAGGACAACAAGGTGGTGTTCTTCCCGATCGACCTCGTTGACGACACGCCGACCGGTCTCGTGCTTGGCGGCATCCCGGCTGACGCGCGCATCATTGTCGCCGGCCAGGAGCTGGTGAAGGAAGGCGATGTGGTCAACCCGGTCGAGGCCGACCAGGCGACCATCCAGAAGCTGCTGGGCGAGGCGACTGCCGGCACGCAGTAGCACGGGTCGCGACGGACTAGGGCAATTCCAGGAAAAGTGTGTAACGGTTTTCCGTCCGGAATTGCGTCGAAACAAAGAGACAGTGCGGTTCTGCGTTTCCGGGAAACGATGAACCGCTCTAGCCCCGGCGGGGACAATCGGCTGCGACGCAGCTCCTGAAATTCAACAACAGGCGTTAGCCATGGATATCGTCAGACTCGCAATCAACAATGCCCGCCTGACCATCTCGGTCCTGGTCTTCCTCATCCTTGCCGGCGCGGTCGCCTACCAGTCGACGCCGAAGGAAGCGGAGCCCGACGTTCCGATTCCGATGATGTATATCAGCCTGATCTATCAAGGCATTTCGCCGGAGGATTCGGAACGGCTTCTGTTGCGGCCGATGGAAAGCAAGCTGAAGAGCTTGAAGGGGCTCAAGGAAATGCGTTCGGCCGCCTTTCAGGGCGGCGGCTATGTGCTGGTCGAATTCCAGCCGCAGACCAACCTGGCGACGGCGCTGCAGGACACGCGCAGCAAGGTGCAGGACGCCAAGGCCGACCTGCCGCAGGCGGCCGAGGAACCGACTGTCAACGAAGTCAACATTTCCGAGTTTCCGGTGCTTGTCGTCACGCTGTCGGGCGAATTGCCCGAACGCGTGCTGACGGCCGCGGCGCGCGAATTGCGCGACCGGATCGAGGAAGTGCCCGGCGTTCTCGAAGGCTCGTTGCAGGGCGCGCGCGACGACCTCGTCGAAGTCGTCATCGACCCGATGAAGCTGTCTTCCTACGGGCTGCAACTCGATCAGCTGATCGGTGCGGTCGGCGCTTCCAACAGCCTGGTCGCCGCCGGCAACATCGAGGGCTCCGAGGGCAAATATGCCGTCAAGGTGCCGTCGCTGATCGAGACGCCCGAGGATGTCGCGGCGCTGCCGGTGGTCGCCGGCCCCAATGCCGTGGTGCAGGCCAAGGACATCGCCACGATCCGCTCCACCTTCAAGGATGCCGAGACGGTGACCCGCCTCAACGGCAAGCCGGCCATCGCCATCGAAGTCAAGAAGCGCATCGGTGCCAATCTGATCGACACGCTCACCAAGGTGCGGGCCGTATCCGACGCGTTCGTCAAGAGCATGCCGGAAGGCATGAACGTTACCTACACGCAGGACAAGTCGGTCTTCGTCAACCAGTTGCTCGGCGACCTGCAGAACCACGTCATGATCGCCGTCATCCTGGTGTTCATCGTTATTCTCTACGCGCTGTCCGGCCGTGCCTCGCTGCTCATTGGCCTCGCCATTCCGTCGTCTTTCCTGATCGGCATCCTGCTGTTGGCGATGATGGGCTACACGATCAACATGATCGTGCTGTTCAGCCTGATCCTGGCCGTCGGCATGCTGGTCGACGACGCCATCATCGTCACCGAGTTCGCCGAGCGACGGATGAGCGAAGGCATGCCGAAAGAGGAAGCCTTCGCGCTCGCCGCCAAGCGCATGGCCGGTCCGGTCATCGCCGCGACGATGACGCGCATCGCCGCCTTCTCGCCGCTGCTGTTCTGGCCGGGCATTATCGGCGACTTCATGAAATACATGCCGATCACGCTGATCGTCACGCTGTCGGCCTCGATGCTCTACGCGCTGGTGTTCGCACCGACGCTGGGTGCGATCTTCGCCAAGGCGCCGACGCATCACGAGGACGACAATCGCGACGGCTGGTACATGGCCATCGTCAAGCAGGCGGTGCGTTTCCCTGTGACCGTGCTGGTGCTGACCGTGGCGCTGCTGTTCGGCGTCGGCTTTGCCTATTCGAAATATGGCGCCGGCGTCGAGTTCTTCCCGAATGTCGAGCCGGATTACGGCCTGCTCTACGTGCATGCGCGCGGCAACCTTTCGCTGGCCGAAATGGATACGGCAACCAAGATTGCAGAAAACAGGCTGCTCGGCTGGCCGGGCGTCAAGTCGGTCTATACCCGCGTCGGCAAGACGCAAGGCGGCGGCCAGGACGTCCCCGAAGACGTCGTCGGCGTCATCCAGTACGAATTCATCGACTGGCGTGAGCGCAAGTCGGCGAACCACATCCTGGATGACCTGCGCGGCGTGATGGCCGGCATTCCCGGCGTCGATGTCGAGGTGCGCGTCCCGGAGGCCGGTCCGCCGACCGGCAAGCCAATCCAGATCAGGCTTTCGGCCGTCGACCCCAAGGGGCTCGACGACCAGGCCCGCGCGGTTGCGGCACGCATCGGCAAGGTGCCCGGCGTCATCGACATTTCCGACGGCCTGCCGCCACCCGGCGTCGACTGGGCGCTCGAGGTCGATCGCGCCAAGGCGGCGCAGTATGGCATCAGCCCGACTTCGGTCGGAACGGTGGTGCAACTCGTCACCAACGGTTTGAAGCTCAGCGAATACCGGCCGGCCGGCGCCGACAAGGCGGTCGACATCAGGTTGCGCCTGCCGGAAGACCGGCGCACGCTGTCGACGCTCGACGAACTTCGGGTGCAGACTTCGCAAGGGTCGGTGCCGATCTCGAACTTCGTCGTCCGCAAGGCGAAACCCAGCGTCGGCATCCTCAACCGCATCGATGGCGCACGCACCGTGGTGGTGCAGGCCAATGCCGCGGCGGGTGCCCAGGTCGCAGCCGTGCAACAGGAGGTCACCCAGGCGGTCACCGATATGAAGCTCGACAGCGGCATCCGCTGGAAGCTGGCCGGCTCGAACGAGGACAGCGCCGAAGCCAGCGCCTTCCTCAGCAAGGCCTTTGGCGCGGCGATCTTCCTGATCTTCCTGGTGCTCCTGGCGCAGTTCAACAAGTTCACCAGCGTGTGGCTGGTGCTGTCCTGCGTGGTCATGGCGACGATCGGCGTGTTCCTCGGGCTGCTGATAACAGGGGAGACGTTCGGCATCGTCATGTCGGGCATCGGCGTCATCGCCCTGGCCGGCGTGGTGGTGAACAACAACATCGTGCTGATCGACACCTACGACCGGCTGCGCGAAGAAGGCTGGGACAAGGTCGAAGCGGTGCTGCAGACCTGCCGCGAGCGCGCCCGTCCGGTGGTGCTGACGGCGGTGTCGGCGATCCTCGGCGTGCTGCCGATCGCCTTCGGCCTCGGTCTCGAAATCTTCCACCACGAGACGACGATCAACGCGCCGTCGACGCAGTGGTGGATTTCGCTGTCTTCGGCGATCGTCTTCGGCCTGTCCTTCGCCACGGTGCTGACGCTGGTGGTGACGCCGTCGATGCTGATGGTGTTCACTCGCGCCAAGGTCAAGCCGGGTGTCCGGCGCGGTTGGTTCAGCCGGCTGTTCCGGCGCGGCAAGGGCGAGATCTCGTCGACCGATGCGCCGGGGCAGGATGCCGGAGCGGAGCCGGCCATCGCCTTTCCAAAAGCCGCCGAGTAGCCCGGTTGCCGATTTGACCTGCAAAGGCCGCCCGGAACAACCGGGCCTTTTGCATTGTCCCCCCAAGAGCAGTGCGAAGCATTGTCCCGGAGCAACGCGAGGCGGCTGCGTCCGCCGGCACGCAATGTCAGGCAGCTTTCGCAACGGTGGCGATGCCGATATCCTCGAGAGCCTCGGCGACCGCCTGATCCAGCGGCGTATGCGGGATCGCACCGATGATGCCTTCCAGCCTTGCCGAGGCCAGCCGGTGCAGCTCGAAGCGCAGATAGGACATCGAGACGATCTCGCGCCACATGGCCACGAACGGGCTGCCGGCGCGCAGCACCCACCAGGGCATCGAGGTCATCTTGAGCGGGCGACCAAGCGCCTTTTCTGCTGCTGCCTTGATCTCCAGGTCGGTGACGGCATGGCCGGGAAAGTTCAGCGCCTCATAGGAGCCGAGCTTGTCGAGATTCTTGGCGAGCGCGACGAAGCCTACGGCGAAGTCCGGCAGGTAGGCCCATTCATGTACCAGATCCACCGGACCGGGCGCGGTGTAGACGCCCTTGTTGATCTTGGCGGCGACGACCAGGTCGAACCACGATCCGCTGCCGGTGCCGCCGAAGAAGTCGCCGGCCCGCAAGACAATGGTGCGGACATGGCCGGCGTCGGCTTCGCGGCGAAAGAGATCTTCCATGGCGACGCGGATGCGGCCCTTTTCCGTCGTTGGGTGAAACGGCGTGTCTTCTGATATCACCGCCGGCGTCGGTGAACCGTAATTGTAGATGGTTCCGGGAAAGAGGTGGAGCGCGCCATTCGCCCGGCAGGCGTCCATGACGTTCTGCGCCATCGGCAGGCAGTTGCTCCAGTCGGTGTAGACCGGGCTCAGGCCGTTGAAGACGATGTCGGCACCTTCAGTGGCGCGGATGAGGGCTTCACGGTCGAGCGCGTCGCCGATGACGGCCGTGGCGCTCTTGAGTTCTGCCGGCACCTTGCCGCTGCGGGTAATGGCGCGGACGTCGAAGCCGGCGTCGATGAAAGCCTTGGCGACCACGCGGCCGAGCCGGCCATTGGCGCCGAGGATTGCGATCTTGGTCATTTTGTCGTCTCCATGCGTTTAGGTCCGCTGACGTGATGCCTGTTCCAGCGATGCGCGGCGGGGTCTCGCCCATCCCTTGTCTGGCGCTGTGAGTTTCCAGTGCAGGGGTTGGTTCAAGTCACCGCGGTCGGATGGCTGTCATCCAGGTTCAAATCGGCGATCGCCTGGCGGATGGCGTCGACGGGATCGGTGGCAGGCAGCTTGCCGACGGTCCGCTCCAGCCTGTCGCCATTGAGTGAGTGCGGCGTGTGCCAGAGATAGGACATCTTGACGACTTCCCGCATCATCGGGCTGAACAGGGCGGCAGCACGCAGCGCGATCCATGGCACGCGTTTCGACGCCAGTTTGCGACCGCTGGCAGTTTCCGCCGCCGCCTTCATCTGGTGGCCGGTCAGCGTATGGCCGGCGAAATGGAAACGCTCGAAAGCGCCGAGGCTCTCGCGCTTTTCGGCCAGCGCGACGAAGGCCTTCCCGAGATCCGGCAGATAGGCAAAGGCGTGCGGGATATCCATCGGCCCACCCCACGTAAAGACGTTCTTGCGCAGCTTCGACAGGATGATCAGGTCGAGCCAGCTTTCCGGCCGCGCGCCGCCAAAGAAGTCGCCGGCTCTGAGCACGATGGTCTGGACGCCGCGCTCCTGCGCCTTCCTGCGGAACAGATCCTCCATCCCGATACGGATCTCGGCCTTCTCCGTTGATGGGACTTCAGGCGCGGTTTCCGTCGTGCCAACACCGAGGCCGTAGCCGAAATTGTAGACGTTTCCGGGCAGCATGTGGGTGGCCCCGCTTGCCTCGGCCGCCGCAATGACGTTCTCAGCCATCGGCAAGACCTTCTCGGCCCATTCCGTGTAAAGCGGGTTCAACGCGTTGAGAATCACGTCGGCGCCCTTGCAGGCTTCAATCAGGGCCGCGCGGTCGGTGGCGTCACCCTGGACGACCTCCACGCCCGGCGCCAGCGATGCCGCCTTGGCGTTGCGTGCCAGCCCCTTCACCCGCCATCCGGCGGCGACGAATTCTCGCGCCGCGGCCTCGCCGACCCTGCCTGCCGCACCCAGAACAACAACTGTCCGCATCTGTCTTCTCCTGTTTTCCTGTCTCCGATGAGAGGAAGATGGTCTATTTGCGGTTGAATTTAAATTCGCTAGAATTGGCGAATTGATATTCAATTTTGAATGGATTGTATGTCCGATCTCGACTGGAATCTGATCAAGAGCTTCGTCACCGTGGCGGAAACCGGCAGCCTGTCGGCCGCCGCGCGAAAGCTGGCCGCAAGCCAACCGACGCTTGGCCGCCACATCGGTGAACTGGAACAGGCGCTGGGCGTCACGCTGTTCCGGCGCGGGCGGCGCGGCTATGAACTGACCGAAGCCGGCGCGACGCTGTTCGAGCGCGGCAAGGCGGTCAGCGAGCAGGCGAGCGCCTTTTCGCTGCTGGCGCTTGGTTCGGTCGAGGCGATCGAGGGCACGGTGCGCATAGCCGCCAGCGAGGTGGTGGCTGCCTATGTGCTGCCCGAGATGACGGCGCGGCTCGGCACCGAGGAGCCCGGCATCGAAGTGGAGATCGTCGCCTCGAACCAGGTCGAGAACCTGTTGCGGCGCGATGCCGACATCGCCATCCGCATGGTCAAACCCGCTCAGAACGAACTGGTGGCGCGCAAGGTTTGCGACATTGCGCTCTGCGCCTGCGCGACCAGATCCTACCTCGACAGGCGCGGCCGCCCGCGCCGGCCGACCGATCTCGTCGGCCACGACCTGATCGGCTTCGACCGCGACGACAGCGCGATCCGCGGCTTTGCCGCCGCCGGCATCAAGGTTGATCGCCACGCTTTCCGCTTCCGGGCGGACAACCAGATCGTGCTATGGGAAGCCGTGCGGGCGGGCAACGGTATCGGGTTCGGCCAGGAACCGCTGGCCGACCGCGATCCGCTGGTGGAGAAGGTGCTGCCTGACTTTGCGTTGCCGGTACTGCCGGTGTGGCTGGCCATGCATCGCGACGTGCGCAGCAGCGTGCGCATCCGCCGCGTGGCGGATTTCCTCTACGAGGAACTCAAACGCTATTCGGCCGGCGTGGCGTCGGGAGCGAATTCGGCCCGGTGAGCAAGCCCGGCCATCAGCAGAACGACAATCAGCAGTCCCGACATGGCGACGAAAATCGGGCCGATGCTGAAATGCTCGGCAACGAAACCGATGGCCGACGGCGCCACCAGAATGCCTGAGTAACCCATGGTGGTGACGACGCTCATGCCGGTGCCCGACGACATGCCTTCCTGGTTGCCGCCGGCCGAAAAGATGATCGGCACCATGTTGGCGATGCCGAAGCCGCAAAGGGCAAAGGCCGCGATCGCAAGCCAGGGCGAGGGTGACAGGCCGGCGATCAGCATGCCGGTGGCAGCGACGAGCGCCGACGCGCGCAGCGTCATCACCGCGCCGAGGCGGTTGCGAACGCCATCGCCGAAGAAACGCATGATCGCCATGACACCGGAAAAGGCAGCATAGGCGAGACCGGCTATGGCGAGGTCGGCGCCGAGTTCCTGTCTGAGATAAAGCGCTGCCCAGTCGAGCACCGCGCCTTCGGAAATCATCGTCAGCAGCGCCATCAAGCCGACGAGGTAGACCAGCGGGTTTGCCGGCAGCGCGAATTTGTGATGCTCGGCAGCCTGCGGCCTGTCCTCGCCGATCAGATGGCGAACCGCCACCGCGATCACTGTGAAAGCAAGCGCCGTCACCACGACCGCATGGGTCAGGTGGCCATAGTTCTGGATGGCGAAGCCGCCGAGCGCGCCGCCGGCGAAACCGCCAAGGCTCCAGAAGCCGTGCGAGGACGACATGATGGCGCGGGAGAGCCGCCTTTCGACAACGACCGCATTGGCATTCATGGCGACGTCCATGCCGCCGATCGAGCCGCCGAAGATGAACATGGCGATGGCCGCCAGCGGCACGTTGGGGGCCAGCGCCACGACCAGCAGGCCGAGGCTGCCGCAAAGGCCGAACCAGCGCAGTACGGTGCGCGAGCCATGTTTCGAGATCAGGTGGCCGCACCAGGTCATGGCGGTGACAGCGCCGGCGCCGAACAGCAGGATCAGCAGGCCGAGCGTGAACTTCGTGATCTCCAGCCGGGTCAGGAACACCGGGATCTGCGGCGCCCAGCTGCCGGTCAGGAAGCCGTTGGCGAGGAAAATCGCCGCTACGGCCCATCGTCCGCGAATGGCAGCCTGTATGACGTCTTGCGCGCGCATTGATACGAATCCGGTCAAAAATGGCTTTGCGCGGCAAATTAGATCGATTCAATTTTCAGTCAAGCGCTCGTCACCGAAAGTTTTTGGGCCAATCGCAGCGTTGGAAACGATCGAGGGGATGTCGACCGCTAACCTAGTGGTCCTTGGGCCGCCTTGCCTCGAACTCGGCCTTCTTGGCGTCGGATGCCTCGGTCTGGTTGAGCGCCTGCCACTCGGCATAGGGCATGCCGTAGACGATCTCGCGCGACTGGTCCTTGCTGAGGTCGACGCCATCGGCGTTGGCTGCTTCGCGATACCAGTTCGACAGGCAGTTGCGGCAGAAGCCGGCGAGGTTCATCAGGTCGATGTTCTGCACGTCGTTGCGCTCGCGCAGATGCGCGACCAGCCGGCGGAAGGCAGCCGCCTCGAAGTCGCGTTGCTGCTCGTCGCTGAGTTCGGTCATCGAAAACTCCTTACGTTCCAGTAGGCTCATAGGGCCCGGTGCGGGAGCCGAATTGCTTGACCACATGTATATCGGGACGACGATTGATCGCGTCAACGATCGGCGCCAGGCGCTCGGCCCATGCAAGCGCGTCCTTGCCGTTGGCGATCAGGTCCTGGCGGATCTCGATCAGTGCATGGGCGAAGCCGTTGACGATGGCGTGCTTGTACATGGTGTCGCCGCGCAGCGCGCCGTCATAGGGCTCATTGTCGCCGACGACGAGGCTCCTGTCGGCGGCCAGCATGTCGATCAGCGGCCGCGCCACCCGGTCATCCCGATCCCACAGGATACCCACATGCCAGGGACGTTGGACGCCTTGCATGACAGGGGTGAAGGAATGCACCGAGAAGATGAAGGGTGCTCGGGCAGAGGCCTGCGCGACCGAGGCGATCATGGCGCCGACGGCGTCGTGATAGGGCCGGTAGAAGCGGTCGAGCCGCCTTTCGCGCTCCTCGGAAGCAATCGGGTAGTTCCCGGGCACGACGGTGCCGTCATAGAGCTGGCGAATGAGCGTCGGATCGTCCTCTCCGCGATTGGGATCGATCAGCAGCCGCGAGAAATTGGCGAGCACCGCCGGCACACCAAGCGATGCGGCCAGTTCGCGCGTCACCGTCTCCACACCGATGTCATAGGCGATGTGGCGATCGAATTCGTCCGCCGGCAGGCCGAGGCTGCCATAGTCCTCCGGCAGGTCGCGGCGGGCGTGGTCGCCCAGCAGCACGATGCCTCGCTTGCAGTCGCCCTCGACGATGTCGAAAGGCGCGAAACCTGTGGATCGGGTCATTGGCGGGAAATGGTCTGTTCGCTGGCTTCCGGGGAGGGTGCTATCGTCATTCCACGAAGACGACGCTTGCGCAATGCCGTTGTTTGGCCAAGGTTTCTCGGGAAATCTGGCAGAAGTCGGCGAATTGTGCGCCGGAGCCTTTCTAAATCGATTGGAATTGGACAAAACGGTGCGTTGACATGCGCCCGGACTTTTCCGAAAAGGGGCGCAGAGAGATGCTGATGTGGTTCTTGAGGGGTTTTCGGATGGGTTTCGCCGGCAGGCAGCGCATGCGCTCTGCCTTTGCCATGCCGCTCCTGATCCTTGCGGTGAGCCTGTCGGCGGTGGTCATGGCCTCGCCCGCGCGTGCCGATTTCCGTGTCTGCAACGCCACGCAGAACCTGGTCGGCGTCGGTATCGGCTATCGCGCCAAGGCTGGCTGGATCACCGAGGGCTGGTGGCACATCGAGGGATCGAGCTGCAAAACGCTGATCGAAGGGCCGCTGTCATCAAGGTTTTACTATCTTTATGCAGAAGACGCCGAGCGCGGCGGACGCTGGGACGGCCCGATCAACATGTGCGTGGCTGAAAAAGAGTTCAAGATCGCCGGCGTAACCGATTGCGTCGCCCGGGGCTTCCAGCGCGCCGGATTCCAGGAATATGACACGGGCGAACAGGCAAGCTGGATGGTCCAGCTGACCGATGAGCCCGCAACGGGAGGCGCTCCAGCCGCCCCGGGAACAAACAGTCAATGAGACGTAGCCGCAAGGTCAAGATCCTAGCCACCATCGGTCCGGCCTCCTCGTCCGAGGAGATGCTGAAGAAGTTGTTCGAAGCGGGCGCCGATGTGTTCCGCATCAATATGAGCCACACCGATCACGAGCTGATGCGCACGCTGGTCGGACGCATCCGCGCCGTCGAGGAAGCGGTCGGCCGGCCGATTGGCATCCTGGCCGACCTGCAAGGCCCCAAGCTGCGCGTCGGTAAGTTCGCCAATGGCAAGGAAGTGCTGACCGTCGGCCAGACCTTCACGCTCGACGACAATCCCGAGCCCGGCACCTCAACCAGGGTCTATCTACCGCATCCGGAGATCCTGAGCTCGGTCGAGGCCGGTCATCGCCTGCTGATCGACGACGGCAAGCTCGAGCTGAAGGCGGTGAGAAGCGACGGAAAGTCGATCGTCTGCACCGTCATCGCCGGCACCACGATTTCCGACAAGAAGGGCGTCAGCCTGCCCGACACCGACCTGCCGGTCGGCGCGCTGACCGAGAAGGACCGCAAGGACCTCGACGCCGTGCTGGCAACAGGCGTCGACTGGGTCGCGCTGTCGTTCGTGCAGCGGCCGGAGGATCTGGCGGAAGCGCGCAAGATCGCACGCGGCCGGGCGCTGATCATGGCCAAGATCGAAAAGCCGCAGGCCGTTGCCCGGCTGGCCGAGATCATCGAACTGTCCGACGCGCTGATGGTCGCCCGCGGCGATCTCGGCGTCGAAATGCCGCTCGAGGCGGTGCCCGGCATCCAGAAGCAGATCACGCGCGCGGCGCGCCGTGCCGGCAAGCCGGTGGTGGTGGCGACGCAGATGCTGGAATCGATGATCACAGCGCCCGTGCCGACCCGCGCCGAGGTGTCGGACGTTTCGATCGCCGTTTTCGAGGGCGCGGATGCCATCATGCTGTCGGCGGAGTCCGCCGCCGGCGCATATCCGGTCGAAGCGGTTGCGATGATGGACCGCATCGCCACCAAGGTCGAAACCGATCCGACCTATGCCGGCATCATCAACGCGCAGCGCTCCGAGCCGGAAGCGACCGGCGCCGACGCCATTTCGCTGGCCGCCCGCGAGATCGCCGAGACGCTGAAACTGTCGGCGATCATCACCTACACCGCGTCGGGCACCACCGGCCTGCGCGCCGCTCGCGAGCGCCCGCAAGTGCCGATCATCGCCCTGTCGCCGATCGTCAACACGGCGCGGCGGCTTTCGCTGCTGTGGGGCACGCATTGCGTCGTCTCGCCCGATGCCATCGACCTTGACGACATGGTCAACCGCGCCTGCCGCATCGCCTTCGACGAAGGTTTCGGCAAGCCGGGCGATCGCGTCATCATCACCGCCGGCGTGCCGCTGCGGACCCCGGGTTCGACCAACATGCTGCGCATCGCCTATGTTGGTTCCGACGTGCAGAGCAGCCGCTAGATCGGTTCGTCTGGGCCACCAGGCGTGATCAGGTTGGCGCGAGTTCGGCCTGCGGCACCTTGATGTCGGCGCATCTGCCCACGCCATAGGCGTCGCCGGCGATGCGCGCCTCGACAGTCTTTGCCAGTGTCTGCAGGTCGATGTCCTTGCCGGCGACCTTCGCGATGGCGCCGACGACGAGGTCGGGGGCAATCCAGTCCGGCTTGTGGCCGAGATTGTGCACCCAGAACAGCTCGGCGCCGGCAATGTCGCGCGCCAGGCCGACCGAATGAATCTCCGCATAGACGACCTTGTCGCGGTCGCCCGAAATGACCACGGTCGGCGCCTTGATCTCGTTGTAGTGGGGTGCCGCGCCAAAGGCATAGCGATAGAGCCCGGCGACGTCGGTGGCGTTGGCGCGAAAGGCCGATGGCCGCAGCACCAGCGGGATCGAGGCCAAGCTGAGATAATTGTCCGGCACCTTGTTGGGCGAGAAGACGCAGGTCGTGGCATCAGCCATCCGCAGTGTTCCCGTCGGATAGGTCAGGGTTTCGGAAAACAGCCGGCCGAGGACCGGAATGGTCGTCAGATCATAATACCAGGAGGTTGCGCCGCCCGGCCATGGGTGGGTGGCCGGCGCCAGGAAAACCAGCCCAAGCGTTTTGTCGGGATGCTCGCGGCCAAACGCCGTCGTCACCGCGCTGCCGAAGGAATGGCCGACGATGACAGCCTTTTTCATGCCGAGACGGTCCATCAGCGCGGCGATGGTGTTGGCTTGCGCCGACGGGCTTTCGTTGTTGCCCGGGCCGCGTTCCGACCAGCCGAAACCCGGCCGGTCGAAGAACAGCATTTCGGCGCGGCCTTCGAGCAGCGGGCGCAGCGGCAGCATCTGATCCCTGAGGTTGGCGCTGGCGCCATGGATGAAGACGATCGGCGGCAGATCCGCGTTTGCAGGCGCTGGCACGTGGACATAGTGGATGCGGGCGCCATCGATGTCGGCGACGTCGCCGATCGGCGGGTTACGGCGCTCGATCAGCCACGAGCCGACGCGGCTGACGCCGACAAGGCTGAACACAAGCGCCATCAGGAAGGCGAGCGCGGCGTAGATCAGGTTCATGCGGGGAAATACGGGCTGGAGGGGAATTAGTTTTGGAGTAGGGCAGTAGGCAGTAGGCAGTAGGCAGTAGGCAGTAGGGGAAGCTCAAGCCCCTAATGCCTATTCCCTGCTGCCTACTCCCTAATTCAAATGCCTTCGCCGGCAAGCTCTTCCGACAGTGTGGCGACCTGGTCCTGGGCGCTGCGCATCATCGGATAGATGGCCAGCACCTTCTGCCAGGCCTCGAGCGCCGATTGCTTGTGGCCGGTCAGGGCCATGATCTGCGCCAGGCCGGACAGCGCACCGAAATGGCGCGGCTCGAGCCGCAGCGTGTGGTCGATGTCGGACATCGACTTGCCGTAGTTCTTCATCATGAAATGCACGGTGGCGCGCCGGTTCCAGCCTTCGGCATAGGCCGGCTGCAAGGTCACCACCTGGTCGAGGAAGTCGAGCGCGACGTCGAATTTCTGGCTTTCGATGGCCTTTTGCGACCACTGCATCATCAGGTCGATCGAGGCGCTGCCGGATTGGAACCACTCGCCCCAGATGTTGCCGGCAATGCGCTCGGCCGCCTTTTCGTTGCGCTCGCGCTTCAGGTCGCTGAACAGCTGGTCGAGACGCGCTTGTTTCGTCATCACCGGCGGTGGGGTATCCGGGGCGGCCGGCGCAGCCGCCTGATCATCCGCCCGGGCCGGTAAGGCGACGCCACCGGAAACAAGGAAGATCGCCAGAAATGCAAAAAGAATCCGCATCGCCCGACTCTAATCCCGGGTGGCGGAACATCAAAGTGATTTTAGCGTGAGGAGGTCGGCGGGCCGACGACAAGCATCAATTGGCGGAGGCGTAAAGCCTCCGGCCGAAAGCTCAGCCCTGGCGCGCCTTGTAACGCGGGGCGGTCTTGTTGATGATGTAGATGCGGCCCTTGCGGCGAACCAGCTGGTTGTCGCGGTGACGCGCCTTCAGCGCCTTGAGCGAATTCTTGATCTTCATGGTCTTGCCTGTCGGTGTGGACCCGGTCCGGGTCGAAATTTTAAGGCGCGCCAGAAGACGCGCCTTTGAACTGTGGGTGGCTCATAAACGAGGAGGCTTGTCCGTGTCAACCGCAAGCGTGCTCGACCGCCCCATATCATCAAATATCCGCCATGTCGGCTTCGCGGCATTGCGCGGCCCCGGGACGGCTGGGATGATGCGGCCGCCGTGAAGTGATTTGGAGATGAATATGCGCCGAATTTTCCTGTCCGCCTGCCTTGCCTTGCTGGCGGGAGCTTCGGTTGCCCGCGCGCAGGAATGCGATCGCGGCGACGACAGCCAGCAGATGATGAACATCTGTGCCGGGGAGGACTACCAGGCGGCCGACGCCAGACTGAACAAGGCCTACCAGGACCTGATCAGCTCGGACGATGCCGATAGCAAGAGATTGCTGCAGGCGGCGCAACGGGCGTGGATCACCTTTCGCGACGCCGAGTGCGCTCATTCCACCGCGGCCAGCGAGGGCGGCTCGATCCATTCGATGGAAGTTTCGCAGTGCCTGACCAGGCTGACCAATGACCGCACCAGGCAGCTCGCTGCCACGGCCAATTGCGAGGAAGGCGATGCGAGTTGCGCCAGCCCTGAAGAGGACGAGAGCGACGGCGTGCAATAAAGCGCTTTTCCGGGGCTAGGCGCGACGGCTGATCCGGGTGAAATGGCCCATCTTGCGGCCGGGCCGAGCCTCGGCCTTGCCGTAGAGATGCAGCATCAGATCGGGCTCGGCAAGCAAAGCCGGAACACGCAGCACATCGTCGCCGATCAAGTTTTCCATCACGCAGTCAAAATGGCGTTTCGGGTCTCCCAGCGGCAGGCCGGCGACAGCGCGGATGTGCTGCTCAAACTGCGAAACGCTGCAGGCGGCTTCCGTCCAGTGGCCGGAATTGTGCACGCGCGGCGCGATCTCGTTGGCCAGCAGCGAGTCATCGGCCAGCACGAAGAACTCGACGCCGATGACGCCGACATAGTCGAGCGCCGACAGTATCTTCGACGCCGCCGCCTGTGCCGCGGCGGCCGTTTCGGGCACAATGGCGGCCGGCAAGGTCGATGTGTGGAGAATGCCGTTGCGGTGGACATTTTCCGCCGGATCGTAGGCGGCGACGGCGCCGTCCAGCCCACGCGCCGCGATCACCGAAATCTCGCGCTCGAACGGCACGAAGCTTTCCAGCATCAGCGGTACATTGCCCATCGCCTCGCAGGTGCCGGCAAAGCCGCCGGCTTCCATGTTGCGGAAGACGCGCTGGCCCTTGCCGTCATAGCCCATACGCCGTGTCTTCAATATGCCGCTGCCGCCGAACGCCTTCAGCGCCGCCGTCAGCTCGTTGTCATTGTCGACCGGGCGGAAATCGGCGGTGGCAATGCCGATGCCGTTGAGGAATGTCTTTTCGCTCACCCGGTCCTGCGCCACGTCAAGCGCCCGCGCCGGCGGATGGACCGGAACCTTGGCGGCAAGCGCGTTGGCAGCCGCGACCGGCACGTTTTCGAATTCATAGGTGATGACGGAACTCGCCGCCGCCAGTTCGGCAAGCGCTGCCGGGTCGTCATAGGCGGCCGTTATCTGCCGGTTGGCGACCTGCGCTGCCGGGCAATCCGCTTGCGGCTCCAGCACCACCGTGCGGTAGCCGAGGCGTGCGGCGGCCATCGCCAGCATGCGGCCGAGCTGGCCGCCGCCAATGATGCCGATGGTCGATCCGGCGGGCAGGCTCACGACGCATCCGTCGGCTCAGTCGCGACCTTGGCGGTCTGCGCGGCGCGCCAGGCATCCAGCCGCGTGGCAAGCTTGTCGTCGTAAAGCGCCAGCACGGCGGCAGCCAGAAGTGCCGCATTGGTCGCACCGGCCTTGCCGATGGCCAGCGTTCCCACCGGAATGCCGGCTGGCATCTGGACGATGGAGAGCAGCGAATCCTGCCCGGAAAGCGCCTTCGATTCCACCGGCACGCCAAACACCGGCAGTGGCGTCATCGCCGCCGTCATGCCGGGCAAGTGTGCCGCGCCGCCGGCGCCGGCGATGATCACCTTGTAACCGGCAGTCTTGGCGCCCTTGGCGAAATCATAGAGCCGGTCGGGCGTGCGATGCGCGGAGACGATCAGCCGCTTGTGCGGGATGCCGAGCGCCTCCAGCGTTTCGGCCGCGTGGCGCATGGTCGCCCAGTCGGACTGGCTGCCCATGATGATGGCGACGTCGGCGCGTTGATCGTCCAAGCTTGTGCTCCCTGGCGACAAAGGCGCGCCTTAGCGGAATTCGGGCGGTGCCGCAAGGATACGTGGCCGCCGCTGTCGTTCGGCAAGGCGAAAAGTGCTCTCCTGGAGCCGAGATATCAGATCCGGTCGCGCTCGGCCTCGGGTGTCGAGACCAGCAAGGCCGAAGCGGCGTTGGCGGTGGTGACGGCCGCCCGCATGACCTCGCCACGGGCCAGCGCCGCGGCCAGCGCGCCGACGAATTCGTCGCCCGCGCCATGCGTGCTGACGACCTTGATCGGGATGGCCGGCAACGCGAAGGCTCCAGCGCTCCGGTCGCAACAGGCGACGCCCTTGCCGCCCACGGTGACGATCGCGGCCGGGCAGAGATCGACCAGAAGCCGCGCCGCCTGCGAGGCACCTTCCAGTGTTTCGACCACCGCCAGGCCGGCCAGGAATTCCGCCTCGATGGCGTTGACCACCAGGATGTCGACGAGCTCGATCAATTCGCCCGAGAGTTTGCGTGCGGGTGCGGCGTTGAGCAGGACGCGGCCGCCATGTCTCTTCACCGCGCGTGCAGCGGCAATGTTGGCGGCTTCCGGTACCTCGTTCTGCAAAAGCAGCACGGAAGTTTGTCCCACCGCATCGGAGGCTGCCGCGATGTCCTTGTCGCTCAACGTCAAATTGCCGCCGGAGACGATCACCGCGCCATAGTCGCCGCCTTCGTCGAAGATCGCCACGCTCATGCCGGAGCCGGCGCCCGGCGCCACCCGAACGAAGCGGCGGTCGACGCCGGCACGATCGAGATTGGCCAGCAGCGCCGTGCCGAAATCGTCGTCGCCGACGGCGCCGATCATCGCCGCGCGCATACCCGCCCTCGCCACCGAGACCGCCTGGTTGCCGCCCTTGCCGCCGCATTTCGGGTGCCAGGCATGGCCGGTCACCGTCTCGCCCTTGCGCGGGCGATCGGGGGCGTCGACCATGATGTCGTAGTGCAAGCTGCCAAACACGGTCACCAGCGGCGTTGTCGGCAGTGTCATGAGCCCCGGTCTTTTCGTTTCGATGCCACCGCCGACATGGTGCGGCCGAGATTGCGCTCCGCCGCCTGATAGTCGCGCTGCGCCACCGCCACGAACAATGCATCGAGGATGTTAAGCTGGGCGATGCGCGCCGCCGCGTTCTCCCCCATCAGCGGCGAGCCCTGCGCGGTCGAGCACAGCACGATGTCGGCGACCGCGGCCAGCGGCGAGTTGTCGTAATTGGTAATGGCCAGTGTCCGTGCGCCGTTCTTGCGGGCCAGCTGAATGGCATCAATGACGGCTGAGGTGTTGCCCGAATGCGAGAAGCCGACAGCGATGTCGTCCGCGCCAAGCAGCGAGGCCGACATCAGCATCATGTGCGAATCGTCGTAGACCGATGCGCGGATGCCGATACGCAGGAATTTGTGCGAGACGTCGCGCGCGATCTGCGCCGAACCGCCGACACCGTAGAAGTCGCGATTCCCGGCGCGGTAGAGCAGATCGGCGGCACGGTCGAAATCCTCGATGTCGAGGATGGCCAGCGTCTCCTCCAGCGCCTGGATGGAGGTGCGGAACACCTTCTGCACGATCTCGGCCGAACTGTCGTCGGACGACAATTCCTGGTGCATTTCGGCGGTCGGCAGGCGGCTGTATTCATAGACGGCGGTGCGGAAGTCGCGATAGCCGGAGAAGCCGAGCTTCTTGGCGATCTTGACCACCATCGCTTCCGACACGCCGGATTCCTCGGCGATCTGCTTCAGCGGAATGCTCTCGTCAAAGCCGCGCCGGCCAAAGACGGTTTCCACCACCTTCGCCTCCAGCGGGGTGAGATGCGGCATCATCATGCGGATGCGCGGTCCTACCGCTTTCAGGTCCAGCCCGCTCAAGGTCATCCACGCCCCCTCGTCACACGATCGATCAGCATCGCGGCGAGGATTATAAGACCAGTTGCCAGAAGCTGATAGAAGGACTGCACGTTCATCAGCGTCAAACCGTTGCGCATGGCGCCGAGGATGACGGCGCCCAGAATGGTGCCGACGACACTGCCCTTGCCGCCCATCAGCGAGGCGCCGCCGATGGCTGCGGCGGCGATGGCGTCGAGCTCCCAGAGATTGCCGAGGATGGGCTCGGCGGCACCGAGCCGGCCAATCAAGATCTGCGCGGCAAGGGCCGCCAGCAGGCCGGAGATCATGTAAGCGGCGATCTTGGTGCGGGCGATCGGCACGCCGGCAATATAGGCCGCCTCCTCATTGCCGCCGACGGCAAGCAGATATTCGCCGAAAGGCGTCTTC
Organism: Mesorhizobium calcicola; assembly: GCF_042682105.1. Taxonomy (NCBI): domain Bacteria; kingdom Pseudomonadati; phylum Pseudomonadota; class Alphaproteobacteria; order Hyphomicrobiales; family Phyllobacteriaceae; genus Mesorhizobium; species Mesorhizobium calcicola. The sequence goes on along the minus strand of NZ_JBHUGY010000052.1, from coordinate 33,465 downwards.
TTCAGCACGACCCAGGCGACGACGGCCACGCCGGCAACGATGATGACTGCCAGCGGCAGTCCGAACAACGAGCCGTTGAAGATGGCGCGGAAGCTGGCGGGCAGGCCGAGCACCGGATTGCCGCCGGTGTAGATCAGCGCCAGCGCCCGATAGGTGCTGAGCGTTCCCAATGTGACGATGAAGGGCTGCAGCCCGACATAGGCGACGAGCACGCCGTTGACGAGGCCGCAGGCGAGGCCAATGGCGAAGCCGGCGGCGATGGCGAGCGGAAACGGCACGCCGGCGACCAGCATCGAGGCCGAGATGACGGCCGAGAGTGCTGCCGTCGGCCCAACCGACAGATCGATGCCACCAGAGATGATGACCAGCGTCATGCCCAGTGCCAGGCAGGCGTTGATGCTCGACTGCTGCAGGATGTTGATCAGGTTGCGCTCGGCGAAGAAGCCGGGCACCAGCGCGCCGAACACGGCCAGGATCACGACAAGGCCGATCAGCGTGCCGGCGTCGCGCATGGAAAACCCGCGCAGGAATTCGGCCCGTGGCTGGACAAGAGTGGTATCCGACATATCCGTCACCTACTGCCTTGCCGGCCGTGTGGCCGGCGTTTGCGTTTGCGGGATGGCGTGCGCCGCGATCGCCTGTTCGCTGATGTCGCTTGTGTCGAGTTCGGCCGCGATCGTGCCGTCGCGCATGACCAGCACGCGGTCGGCAAGCCGGATCACCTCGGGAAGTTCGGAGGAGACGACGACCACCGAATGACCCTCGGCGGCGAGTTCCTCGATCAGGTGATAGATCTCCGCCTTGGCGCCGACATCGATGCCGCGCGTCGGCTCGTCAAACAAGAGGATGCGTGTGCCCGCCGCCAGCCAGCGGCCGATGATCGCCTTCTGCTGGTTGCCGCCGCTGAACAGCTGGATCGACCGGTCAAGCAGGAACGGCCGCAGATTGACGCGGCTCATCTTCTCGGCCGCCACCTGTTTCAGCCTGATATGATCGATGACGCCGCGCGGCGCGAACACGCCCATCGAGGCCAGCGCCATGTTGCTGGTGATCGACCGCAGCGGCACGATGCCCTCGCGCTTGCGCTCTTCCGGCACCAGGCCGATGCCTGCGGCAATAGCATCGCGCGGGCTGGAAAATCGTGCCGCTCTGCCGTCGATTGCTATCGTACCGGCGGATGCGCGGTCGACGCCGGCCAGCAGCCGTAGCAGCTCGGTGCGCCCGGAGCCGACGAGGCCGGCAATGCCGAGCACCTCGCCGCGATGCAGGTCGAACGAAACGTCACGGACTTTCGTGGAGGCAAGGCCGCGCACGCTCAGCATGACTTCGCCGGAGGCATGCGAGCGGTGCTGTTCCTGTGCCAGTTCGCGACCGACCATCATCGCCACGACCGCCTTTTCGGACAGGCTTTTCAGATCCACGGAATCGACGACCGCGCCATCGCGCATGATGGTGGCGCGCCGGCAGATGCCGAACACCTCGTCCAGCTTGTGCGAGACATAGACAACCGCCACGCCGTCGCGTGCGAGCCCTGTGATGACTTCGGCCAGGCGTTCGAATTCGCTCGGCGTCAGGCTCGATGTCGGTTCGTCCATGGCAACGATGCGGGCGCGGTCGAGCAGCGCGCGGGCGATCTCGACGATCTGCCGCTGCGCCACCGTCAGCGTGCCAAGGGGGGCCGCCGGATCGATGGACGGATCGATGGCTGCAAGAGCCTCGGCGGCGCGGCGCTCCTGTTCTAGCCGGGCGACGAAGATGCGGCCGCGCGTCAGCGGGTGGCCGAGAAACATGTTCTGGGCGACGCTGAGGCGCGGCACCTGCTGCAGTTCCTGATGGATCATGGCAACGCCCGCCGCGCGCGCCGCGACCGGATTGGCGAGCGTGACCGGCTTGCCGTCGATAAGGACGCTTCCTGCCGTCGGCCTGTAGACGCCCGACAGAATGCGCAGCAGCGTCGACTTGCCGGCGCCGTTCTCGCCGAGCAGCCCGTGGATTTCACCGGCTCCAACCGAGAAGGACACGTCGTTGAGCGCCCGCACGGCCGGAAACAGCTTGGAAATACCGTCGAATTGCAGCCGGGGTGCCATGAGGTTCCATTCTCCGGGCAAGGGTGCCAGCTGCGAGCGAAATGCTCTGCCCGGCACCCGCCGCCCCGCCCTATCTTCTTGTGCTAGTGGCCGGCCGCGGCGTCCTCGATCAGCGCCTTGCGCACGGCGTCGCCGGCGCCGGAATAGCGGTGGGCATTGTCCTTGGTGATCAGCGCCTGCGGTGTGGCCACGACACGCGGCAGCTTCTGCCCGGCGACAAGCCGCAGCGCGGTTTCCAGCGCCACCTCACCGGTCAGCACCGGGAAACTATCGACCGTGCCGGTCAGCTCGCCAGCGCGGATCGAGGCATAGGCGTCGGAGATGCCGTCTGTGCCGAACACTGCAACCTTGTCCTGCAGGCCGGCGGCCTTGACCGCCTCGACGATGCCCAGCGCCATGCCGTCATTGTTGGCATAGAAGCCGATCAGGTTGGGATGTTGCTGCAGGATGTTGGTGGCAGCGTCATAGGAGGTCTGGCGGTCCCAGTTGCCGGGAACACTGGCGACGACCTCGAACTTGCCGGACTCGCTAATGGTGGTCTTGAAGCCGTCGGTGCGCTGTACCGCGGCATAGACGCCGGCCTGGCCTTCGACGATGGCGACCTTGCCGCCATTCGGGCGGTTCTTGATGAACCATTTGGCGACGCGCACGCCGTTGTCGCGCTGGACATTGCCGACATAGTGCTCGGCTTGCGGGATGACCGCGTCGTTGACGTTGACGACCGGGACGTTGGCAGCCTTGGCCTGTTCCATGATCGGCTGCAGATTGGCGTCCGTCTGCGGCGAGACGAGCAGCACGTTGTAGCCCTGCGTCACCAGGCCCTCGGCGATGGTGAGCTGGCCGAGCTGGTCGCCTTCGCTCTGCGCCGCCTGATAGACGACGGGTACGCCGACCTTGTCGCCGAACGCCTTGTAGCCCTCGCCGAGCGAGCGCCAGTATTCATTGGTCAGCGTCTTCGAGACGGCGCCGGCCTTGGTGCCGTCGGGCAGCTTGGGCAATGCACCGAACTTGGCCTCCACCTGCGACCAGTCGATGCGGTCCTTCTCGGTATCGGAATTGAGCGGTGCAAGCTCGGCTGAAAAGGCCGAGCCGATCGACAGCGCCATCAGGGCAGCGGCGGTGGTGGCTAGCAGAAATTTCATTGTATTCCTCCCTTGTTGAAAAACGGTGGCCTTGTTGAAAAACGGTGGCCTTGTTGAACGGTGGCGGCTCCTGACGCGTCAGTTTTCCTGGACGCCTCAGCTGTCCGGACCGAGCATGATTTCCTGGATGATGGCCTGCGACGTCACCGCGTCCTGCCGGTCGACAGCGGCGGCCAGGCGGTTGTCCTGGTCGATCCGGTCGACGACCCGCAGCATGCGCTTCACGGTGGCAATGTTGACTTCGCACTCGTGCACCGGATCGAGCCCGGTCATGTCGGGGAAGGTGTCAAAATAGATGGCGCCGGCGTAGCCGTCCTTGCGGGTCTGGCGGAGCAGTTCGATCGTCTGCAGCGTGTGCACGGCGCCGACCATCAGGCCGTCGTCACGTTTAGCGTAGCCGTCATTGAGATGCACGCCGAGCAGCTTGCTGTGACGCGCCACCAGGGCGGCGGCGAAAGCCGGCTGCTCGTCGGCATAGAGCACATGGGCGAAGTCGAGCGTGACGCCGAGATTGGGCAGGCCGACCTCGCGGATCGCCAGCAAGGTCGTCGCTGCATCCGGCATCAGGCTGTAGGAGCGCGGCTCGTTGGGTTTGTACTCCAGGCTGATCTGGCAGCCGGGGTCATGCGCCGCAACTTCACGAATTCCGTCGATTTCGTGTTGCCATAGTGCCGCATAATCGGCCTGGAAGGCGTAGTCGAAGCCATCCTGTCCGAGCCACAGCGTCATCAGGCTGGCGCCGGCCTCGCGCACGGCGTCGATGCCGGCCTTGGTCATGTCGATCGCTTCACGGCGCACCGCCGCATCCGGATTGGTGAAGGCTCCGAGCTTGAAGGCCGGGTTGGAGTAGTAGCGCATGGCAAAGCCATTGATGGAAAGGCCAAGGTCACCAAGGTTCCGCGCGATCTCGGCGGGCTTTTCGCGGACATGGTCGGGGAAATTCAGATCGAGGTCGGTCAGCCCGGCAACTCTGGCGGCACGCGCTGCCATCTGCATCAGTGACGGCTTGCCGGTGAGATCGGGCCATTCGGCCTGTGGCCGCGAGGCAAAGGAATTCAGGCGCGTGGCGAAACGGTTGGCTGTCATGATCGACCCTTCAATTCTCATAACTTCACACATGCACGAATATTTGTAAAGTTATTGTTTTTTGAAGACTGCGAGCAGTGGCCAGGCGGTAATCCGGCCGGGCCGGGCCGCGCAAATGCGCGCCGTGAGCCGGCGATTTCTCAACTGGCATCGTACACTGGAGGACCTATCAGGGCGGTGGGATCAGTAAAGGGGCAGGATCGTCCTCACGTCGCCGCCTTGCGGAAGCGGGCGACGAAGTCGTCGAGTTCGGGGCGCTCCATGTCGGAGATCGCCCAGTAGGAGAAGGCGCCGTCGCTCCAGTGCACCAGCGAGAAGCCACCTGATGAAAGATCCTCAGGCGCTGCCGTGCCGCCGCCCTGCTGCGGTTCGGCGACCAGCGTGATCAGGTGCTCGCGGTGACGGTAGACCAGCGCCGGCACCGGCCGGTCGGCGATCACCTCGACGCGGCCGCCGATCAGCGCGAAGCCATCCTGGGCGAGGTCCGGCGCCGGCGGCGACACGCCCACTCGGGCGTCGAGCCACGGCTTGACCGTATGGCGGTCGGACGAGACGACGTCGATCGGGCTCGTCGCAAGCAGGCTGCGGCGATGGCCGCTGGCGACCGCCGCGGCAAAGCTGTCGGATGCGCTGTTGAGCATCACCCATTGCGTCGCTCCGCTGGCCAACACCGCGCTGACCACGATCGACGCCGCCAGCGCGCGCCAGTCGAACGAGCCGAAGCGGCGCGGCCTTGGCAGGATCCGCTGGGAAGCACGTGTCTCGGCGTTTCGCCTCTGGCCTCCCCCGATCGGGGCACTCAACCCCGGCTCCGCCTCGTCTTGCGCCGGCTGTGGCGTGGCTGCCATGCCGATCGCCGCGATGCGCGCGCGAAAGGCGTCGCCGACATCGGGGCGCGGCAAGCGGTTGACCGCGCCCTGCAAGGCGACGATGCGGGCGTGTTCAGCGGCAAGCCGCGGGTCGGCGGCGATGCGCCGCTCCACCGCCAGCGCTGCCGCCGCGTCGAGTTCGCCATCCACCAGGGCGTGGATCATCAGCCTGATGCCCTCGGGATCGTTGGGCAGCCCGTCATCATGGCCGGTCATGGCGTTCTCCCCAGTTCAGACACAAGCAGGCCGCGGGCGCGGGCCAGCCGCGACATCACCGTGCCCATCGGCACGCCGAGCATGGCCGCTACCTCGCGGTAGCTGAGGCCGTTGATATCGCGCAACACCAGGGTCTCGCGAAACGGCTGCGGCAGTGCAGCGATCGCCGCCTCCAGCGCCGCCGTATCGGCCCTGGCGATCAGGCTCGCCTCAGGACCGTCTTCGTCCGGCAGGCTGGTGCCGTGCACCGCGGCGATCTCGTCGAGATCGCCGAGGTCGCCGACGGCGAGCATGCCGCGCGGCCGGTTGCGCGACATCCAGGTGTAGGCGGTGTTGCGCACGATGGTCAGCAACCAGGCGCGGGCATTGCCGCCGGCATAGCCGGCGATGCCGGCATGCGCCTTCACGCAGGCTTCCTGTACCACGTCCTCGGCATCGGCGGCGTTGCCGGTCAGCCAGCGGGCGAGCGCAAGCGCGTCACCGAGATGGGGCAGCACCACCTCGCCGAAGCGCTCGGCCAGGGCCTTCTCGCTCAACACCGCAGCATGATCCGGCACTCCGGGCAGGTCCTGCCATGCGCCCTCAGGGCGCGACGGTGATCTTGCCCTGCATGTGCGGATGAAGTCCGCAGAAATAGGCAAAGTCGCCTGCTTTGGTGAAGGTGAATTCATATGTGTCACCGGTGTCAAGCGCCTTGGAGCGGAAGGACGAATCATTGGCGACGACCAGATGCGGGATGTCGTCGTCATTCCTGAAGGTCACGGTGGTGCCGGGCTTGACGGTCAGCACAGATGGCGTGAAGGCGAAATTCTCGATTTTGACCATCGGCGCATCGGCCGCGCGCAGCGGCTGACAGGTCGCCGTGGCCAAGGTGAAGGCGGCGAGGATCGCGGCCATGTGCCGGGCCGGCAGGCGTATGCAGATCATGGCGGTTCCCTTCCAGCTCAGGCCAGCGTCGAGTCGATGATGGCGAGATCCTGCCCGCCTTGCTTCACGGTGACACTGCTGGTGCCGAGCAGGCCGCGCAGCTGACCGGCCGGCACCGTCATCGGCCCGGGCGATGCGGCGGTGCCCGGCGCCGGCTGCGGGAAGGCGGTCGAGCGCGCGGTGTGGAAGGTGACGTTGCCTTCCACCTTCTGCATGATCTGGTGGATGTGGCCGTTGAGCACGGTGACCGAGCCGAAGCGCTTGAGCAGGCCGAGCGCCTGTGCCGCGTCGTCGGTGCCCCAGCCCCATTCGGGATAGACGGCCCACAGCGGGATATGGGCGAAGACGACGATCGGCGTCGAGGCGCTGACCGCCTTCAGATCATCGGCCAGCCATGCCAGTTGCTCGGCGCCGAGATTGCCGAGCCCGCCGGCCTTGAGGTTGACGACATTGACCAGTGCCACGAAATGCACGCCGTTCTGGTCGAACGAGTACCAGCCGGCGCCCTTGGTGCCCTTGCCATAGCGGTCGAGATAGGCCTTGCCATTGCCGTCGTCGATCAGATCGTGCTCACCCGGCACGTAGTGCACGTCGAAGCCCGCGCCGCCGATGATCTCGGCCGCATTGTCGAATTGTGCGGCCTTGGAAAGATGGGTGATATCGCCGGTGTGGATCATGAAGGCGGGCTTTTGCGGCAGCGCCTGGATCTTGCCCATCGCCTCCTTCAGCGTGTCGATGGCATGCGGGTTCGCCGCCTTGTCGAAGCCGATATGGCTGTCGGAGATCTGCAGGAAGGTGAAGCCGGTGGCCATGGCCTCGCCGGCCTGTGCGGCGCCAAGCAGGTTGAGCGACACCGGGACGCCGCCTGAAATCGTCCACAGCACGCCGGTGCCGGCCCAGATCATGCATTCCAGCGCGTGGCGGCGGCTGATGCCGTCGCGCCCGCTCTCGTCATCGTGGTGATGGGTCATGTCAGTCTCCTCAACGCCAGGAGTGGCGTATGCTGGGGAGACCCGGGATGGCGGCGGTTTATTCCCGGCTGTTGCGCATCCGGGCATTCACGGTCGCGTGATCGGACATGGTGCTGGCCCGCGAATCCAGCTAGTCCGGCCAGCGCAAGGCGCCGGAAGAGTCCTTGCGGGTCTGCTTCATGGCGTCCGCCGGGCGTTCCGCCGCAGTCAATATGGCCCGCAGCCGTCCGGCGACGATCTCGGCCTCGCCGGGATGAAGATTGCAGGGGTCGAGGAAGAAATGGCCGCGCTCCACCTCGTGGTTGCGCACGATGATTGGTGGCGAGCCCGCGGCGAGCGCCGAGGCAAGGCCGGCGGCGGTGAAGCGGCTCTGGGGTTCCACAAAGATCTGCAGCCGGTCGAGCGGATTGGCGGTCGGGTCGGGGATGATGCGCGCGGCAATGCCGGGCAGGCCTTGCAGAGTATCCTTCCACAGATGGAGCGCCGCTTCCTCGCGCTGGCGGATGCCGGCGTGATCGCGCTTCTCCCAGGCATCGAGCGCGGCCATGGTACCGGCGATGCTCTCCTTGCCGACCTTCATCGCGCGGGCGACTCCGCGGTTCTGTAGATAGGCGGCCCGCACCAGATCCTTGCGGCCGGTGACGATGCCGCTGGTCGGGCCGCTCAAGAATTTATGGCCGCTGTAGATGACGACATCGGCGCCCCGCGCCAGGAAGCCGCGCAGATCGTATTCGGACGCCGCGTCGACGATCACCGGCACGCCCCTTGCGTGGCAGATCTCGCAGAATTCCTCCAGCGACAGCATGCCGTACTGCACGGTGTGATGGGCGACGACATAAAGCCCGGCCGCCGTGCGGTCGCGGATCGCATCCCTGACATGATAGTCCTGCGTCACGCTGACAGTGCCGGCCGGCACGACCTTGGCGCCCGCCAGCCGGACCGACTGGTCGATCGGCGCGCCGTAATTGACGATGTGGCCGAGCTGGACGATGACTTCCGACTTCAGCCCTTCCGTGTCGTCCGGCAGGCGTTCGATGGCGAGCAGGTTGGTTCCCGTCATCGCGCCGGCGATCGCCATGGTGATGCCGCTGGCGCAGCAGGCGGTGATGAAGCCGGCCTCTCCGCCGGTGAGGCGCGCTACGACGGTGCTTGCAGCGCGCTGCAGATCGTCCATCTCCACCCATTGTGACGCCATTTCGGACATGGCGCTGATCGCTTCGGGGACGATGATCGACGCGCCGAGCGCCGTCATCGTGCCGGACACGTTGATGATCGGTCGAAGGCCGAGCCGTTCGCGGATCGTGGTGTTGGAGCCGTCGGTGGAATATGTTTTCATCTCTGCGGATCCTATTTCTAGAAAGTCACGCGGCGATCTCGACGACCGCCTCGATTTCGACGGTGATGTTTCCCGGCAAGGAGCCGACGCCGATCGCCGAGCGGGCATGCCCGCCGATGCTGGCGAAAACCTCGGCGAAAAGATCGGAGCAGCCATTCACCACTTTCGGATGGTCGCTGAAGGTCGGGATCGCGTTGACGAAACCGAGCAGCTTGACGACGCGCACGATGCGGCCGAGATCGCCCGCCGCCGCATGCATGACGGCCAGCAGGTTGAGGCCGGTGAGGCGGGCGTGGCCGTAAGCTTCCTCGACCGAGACATCCTCGCCCACCTTGCCGGTGCAAAGCGTGCCGTCGGCGCGCAGCGGCCCTTGGCCGGACAGGAAGATAAGCCGCCCGCTTTCGGCATGGGTGACGAAGTTGGCGATGGGGGTCGGCGGCTCGGGCAGCGTCAGGCCGAGTTTGGCGAGCCGGATGTAAGGCGTCATTGAAAAAGGCTCCTTGCGACGGCTTTCGCCGTCCAATGTCAGAAATGCGAGGCGCGGAAACGCGCCAGGAAGGTGCGAAGACGGTCATTGTCGAACCCTTCGGCGAGGATCTCAGCGGGCGGCCCTACCGCGCTGACGCCGCCATCCGCCATGAAGACGATGCGGCTCGAAGCGTCGCGGGCGAAGGCCATCTCATGGGTGACCATCAGCATGGTCATGCCGTCCTCCGCCAGGCTGCGCACGACTTCCAGCACCTCGCCGACGAGCTCGGGATCGAGCGCCGAGGTGATCTCGTCGAGCAGCAGGATTTTCGGTTCCATCGCCACGGCGCGGGCGATGCCGACGCGCTGCTGCTGGCCGCCGGACAATTCGGCGGGCAGGCTGTCGGCCTTGTGGGCGAGGCCGACCCGGCCGAGCCAGTGCGCGGCGATGGTGCGCGCCTCGGCGCTGCTCTTGCCGCGCACCTTGGTGAGGCCAAGCATGATGTTGCCGGCCGCAGTCAGATGCGGAAACAGGTTGAAGCCCTGGAACACCATGCCGGTCTCGGCCCGCATCGCAGCAAGATCGCGCTCGCTGCGGCGCTGGCGGGTTCCGCTCTCGCGGTAGCCGACCTCCTTGCCGTCGATGCGGATGGAGCCGCTGTCGTAGCTTTCGAGGAAGTTGACGCAGCGCAGCAGCGTGGTTTTGCCACTGCCGGAGGGGCCGATGACCGTCACCACCTCGCCGCGGGCCACCTGCAGGCTGACGGAGCGTAGGACCGCGACGCTGCCGAAGGATTTGGAAACATCGGTGACGCCGAGAAGCGCCGGCTTGTCGTTGGGGGCGATGGACATCTTGCTATTCCCGGATGAAGGAGAAGCGCCGCTCCAGCCGCCGGCTGGCCAGCGAAAGCGCATAATTGACAGCGAAGTAGATAAGCGCGCCGAGGATGTAGAGCGGCATTGCCTCATAGGTGCGGCCGATGACCTGGTTGATGGCCTGCATCAGATCGGTGATGCCGAGCAGCGACACCAGCGCGCTGCCTTTGACCGCGTCGGTGACGCCATTGATCCATGGCGGCAGGAAGCGCCTGAACGCCTGCGGGAAAATGACGTAGGCCAGCCGCTGGCGGAAGGTCAGCCCGATCGCCATCGCCGCTTCCGACTGCCCCTTCGGGATCGAACCGACCGCGCCCCGCAGGTATTCGATGACCTGCGCCGTCTTGAACAGGGTCAGCGCCAGCACGGACGCCCAGAAGGACGGCAGATGAAGGCCCACCGCAGGCAGGCCGTAATAGACGAAGAAGATCAGCACCAGGATCGGTATGCCGCGGATGGTGTCGCTGAAGATGCGCACCGCCCAGCGCAGCGGGACCGGGCCATAGACAAGACCAACGCCCAGAATCACGCCGGCCAAGAGCGAGAACACCACGACCAGCAGCGACACCCACAGCGTCAGCGCAAAACCCTGGGCCAGGAAAGGCAAGGCATAGATGATCTGGCCAAGCATATCAGTGCACCGTCCTGAACCAGCGCTCGACAAGCCGAAGCGCGTAAAGCAGGGCGTAGCCGGTCAACAGGTACATCGCCGTCACGACGAGATAGACCTCGACGATGCGGAAGGTGTTGAAATTGATCCACTGGGCGCCGTAGGTCAGCTCCGGCACCGAAATGACCGACGCGACGGACGTGTCCTTGAAGAGGGATATGAAGGTGTTGGAAAGCGCCGGCAAAGTGATGCGCAGCATCGTCGGCAGTCTTACATGCAGCAGCCTTTGCCAAGGCGTCAAGCCGATCGCCTTGCCGGCGTCCAGCTGTCCGCGCGGCACGGCTTCGAGGCCGGAGCGAAACACCTCGACCAGATAAGCGCCGCTGTAGAGCGCCAGCGTGGCGACGAACGACGTCTGCGCGCTGTAGGCGATATCGACCACGGTCGGCAGGCCGTAGAAGACGAGGTAGACGAGCAGGATCAGCGGTACGTTGCGGATGAATTCGACATAGGCGGCAATGACGGCCCGCACCGCGCGTCCGGCCGAAACATACCAGACCGCCAGCACCAGTCCGATGACGACGCCGATGGCGATCGAGATGACGGCGAGCTCGAGGCTGAGCAGCAATCCGCCCCACAGCTTGTCGAAGTGCCGCCAGATCAGGTTGAAATTGAGCGTATAGCCCATGCGCCTCTCTCAGTGCCCCTAAGGCAACGAATGGTGTGACGAATCCGAAATTCGTCCCGCTTCGGGCCTCAGTTTTATGCATGTCGCCCAAAACCGCTGCGCACTTTTGGGCGACATGCTTTGTATCGAGAAAAAAGAAGGCGGAAGGGCGTGGATGCCCTTCCGCCTGATACGTCAGATGGCCGGGAAACCGGGATGGCGTGCCGGCGGCTCCTGTCCGAAATAGTCCTTGAACGCCGCGTCGTAGAGCGCGTTTTCGTGGCCGAACATGGCGATGGTGAAAGTCGAGTTGACGAAGGTCAGCCAATCGAGGTCGCGTTGCCGCAGGGCGGCGCCATAGAGCATGCTCAACCAGCTCTTTCCGGCATCGAAGTATTTGTCCGGGTTGCGCGAGGCCAGCCAGCGCACCGTCGACAGATCGACCGCGGCCGCGTCGACGCGCTTCGATTCCAGTGCCTGCAGTACGTTGGCCTGGGTGTCGATCTGCATGACCTCACACTGGGGCAGAACCGAATGCACCTGGGCTTCGGCGTCAACATTCTGCAGAATGGAAACACGCGTTGCCGAACCCGCGGCAAGCAATTTGTCGAAGGTCTTGTTCTCGGCGTCCGGGCGGGTCAGCAAGGCGACGCCTTCGACATAGTAGGGCCTGGAGAAGTTGATCAGTTGCGAGCGCTGGGCGCTCATGGTCATGAACTGGATGGTGATGTCGACCTTGTTGGTGGTGACATTCGGAATGCGCTGCGCCGGATCCTGCATGACGAACTCGACCTTGGTCGGGTCGTCGAACAGCCCCTTGGCAAGAATCCGGCCCATGGTGATGTCCATGCCGACCAATTCGCCGGCGTCGTTCTCAAAGTGCCAGGGTGCGTTGGTGCTGCCGGTGCCGACGATCAGCTTGCCGCGATCGAGCACGGTGCGCAGCAGGCTGTCCGACGCGGCCTGAGCGGCCGCCTTCTTGACGTCGATCGTCGACGCTGCGCTCATGACCCCGGCCGTTGCCAGTCCGGCCATTCCCAGTTTCAGAAAATCACGCCTTTTGGATGTGTCGTTCACGGCGACCTCCTTTCGTGTTGTGTTCCCCTTGAACGAGAAATACATGCGTCGGCATTGCGATTGTCTCTTACAAGAGACGCATGTATCCTGTACAAGACAGATACTAACATCAGGAATTGACAATGCAAGATGGCAATGCCTTGGCAGTCTCAGTCGGCGACAAGACGACGGCCTCTCGTGAGAAGGGCCTCAACCGGGTGCTTGAGATTCTGGAGTTTCTGCATGTGACGCAGCGCGCGATCGGCATCGGCGATCTGGCCAAGGGGGTGAACGCGCCACGGTCGACAACCTACACGCTGGTGCGATCGCTGGTCGATGCCGGCCTCCTGGAGATGGAAGGCGACGGCAACCGCGTCTATTTCGGCAAGAAGCTTTATCTCTACGGAATGGATTATGTGCGCGGCAACGACCTGCTCAGGAGGGGGCGCCAGGAGGTCGACAATCTTTCGCGCGAGACCGGCGAAACCTCCGAATTATGCATGCTGCAGAGTGGCCGCTACACGATCGTCCATTCAAGCCCGGGCACCAGGCCGTTCCGGATCAGCTCGGCCACCGGCCTGCAGATTCCGCTGCCCTGGACCGCGTCCGGGCGGCTGCTTCTGGCGGGCCTGGAAAGGGCCGCGATCGAAGGCATGGTGTCGGAAGACGATCTCCTGCTGCCTGATGGCCGCAGGTTGGAGCTCGACGATTTCATCGCTGATATCGCGACGGCCAGATCGACTGGCTATTGCGTCACCTCAGGGCTTGTCGACGCCTATACGAAATGCCTGGCGGCGCCGGTCTTCTCGGCGGCCGGCAAGGTCGAGGCGACGATGTGCCTGGTGGTTCCCATCGACACGTCGAACGAAAAAACCGACGAACTCATCGGCCTGCTGCGCCAGCGCGCGGCGCGGCTTTCGATTTCGGGATGAGCCGCAAATCCATCGTCCGCCCGGCGCGGAATTCGTTCAGGCAATGATGTCGGGAATGATCTTGTCTTCCAGCGCCATCAGCCGGTCTTTGAGGAACAGCTTCTTCTTCTTCATGCGCTGGATCTGCAGCGGGTCGCAGTTCGTGGCGATCATCGCGTTGATCGCTGCGTCGAAATCGGCGTGTTCCTGCTTCAGCCGGGAAAATTCGAGGCGAATATCGGCCTGTTCCTGATCGGACATTCTCTACCGTCTGCACGTCTGCGGCGCCCAAAACTGGGCCTGATTGGGCGGGGCCGGCAACTTCTGCCACCGGCGCGCAGCCCATATCACATTTCACATTGTCGTGGAATGCTACCACGCAGCATTCGACATCGCTGCCGGATGGTGGCACAGTGTCATTGTGCCGTCACAGAAGCGACCTGCGGTGGACGCGCCGTGACGGCTGCAATCGAGGAAACCATGAAAGGGAGAACCAATCATGTCTCTTGCATCCCATCTTGATGAGTTGCAGCGGAAACACGGCGACATCGAGCGTGAAATCGATGACGCGATGAACCATCCATCGGTCGACGACCTCGAAATCGTGAATCTCAAGCGACGCAAGCTGGCACTCAAGGACGAGATTGAAAAACTGAGAGCACAACCAACCACGCATTGATGCCCTGCTGACATAGCCGCTTACGATCCGCGGCCTCTTTTGCCGGCGACGTCTGCCGCCGGTAGGGCGGGTTTTTAATTTCCAGCGCTGGGCTTTCAGCCGAGGCTGGACCTCCAATGAGCTCAATTATCGCTTCGGCCTTCGCCGGATCGGGATCATTTCCGATTCCTGCGGCGGGTCAATTGTGGCCAGTGGCGACCTGTCGCCATTGACAAGCCATCTTTGCTCCTCCACCTCATGCCCGGACCTAGCGCATCGGCCCGGAGCGTAGTTTGTGCGTCCAAGTGGACGCAAAGACGCTCCAGAGACAAAAGGCTGCCGGCATGACCGGATATTTTTCCTCTCCCTTCCCCCGCCGCACGTCGGTCGGTGTCGATGTCGGCGGCGTGGTCGTCGGCGGCGGCGCGCCTGTCGTCGTGCAGTCGATGACCAACACCGATACGGCCGATGTCGACCAGACCGTTGCGCAAGTTGCCGCACTGCACCGTGCCGGCTCCGAGATCGTGCGCATCACCGTCGATCGCGACGAGAGCGCGGCCGCCGTGCCGCGCATCCACGAAAGGCTGGCGCGGCTCGGCGTCAACGTGCCGCTGGTCGGCGATTTCCACTATATCGGCCACAAACTGCTGGCCGACCACCCGGCCTGCGCCGAGGCGCTGGCCAAATACCGCATCAATCCGGGCAATGTCGGCTTCAAGGACAAGAAGGACCGGCAGTTCGCGGCGATCGTCGAGATGGCGATCAAATACGACAAGCCGGTGCGCATCGGCGTCAACTGGGGTTCGCTCGACCAGGAGCTTTTGACCCGGCTGATGGACGACAACCAGGCCCAGGGTTTCCCGCTGACGGCGCAGGAAGTGACGCGCGAGGCGATCGTGCAGTCGGCCATTCTCTCGGCCGAAATGGCGGAAGAAATCGGCCTTGGCCGCGAAAAAATCATCCTGTCGGCCAAGGTCAGCGGCGTGCAGGATCTGATTGCCGTCTATACCGGGCTCGCCACTCGCTCCAACCATGCGCTGCATCTCGGCCTGACCGAGGCCGGCATGGGTTCGAAAGGCATTGTCGCCTCGTCCGCCGCCATGGGCATCCTGCTCCAGCAAGGCATCGGCGACACCATCCGCATCTCGCTGACGCCGGAGCCGAACGGCGACCGCACGCGCGAGGTGCAGGTGTCGCAGGAGCTGCTGCAGACCATGGGGTTCAGGCAGTTCGTGCCGATCGTCGCTGCTTGCCCCGGCTGCGGCCGCACCACCTCCACCGTGTTCCAGGAACTCGCCCAGAACATCCAGGCCGATCTGCGGAAGAACATGCCTGTGTGGCGCGAAAGATATCCCGGCGTCGAGAACCTCAAGGTCGCGGTGATGGGCTGCATCGTCAACGGCCCGGGTGAGTCCAAGCATGCCGACATCGGCATATCGCTGCCCGGCACCGGCGAGACGCCGACGGCACCTGTCTTCGTCGACGGCAAGAAGGCGGCGACGCTGCGGGGGCCGTCGATCGCGGCGGATTTCGAGAAAATGGTCGCGGACTATATCGAGCAACGGTTCGGTCGCGGCAAGGCCGCGGCGGAGTAAACGCAATGCAGCGTTTCCTCAGGGCGACGCTGGTTCTGCTTTGTGCCCTGGGGTGTTCGACCTCCGTTCAGGCGGATCCGCCGCAATCCGCCAAGCAGAGGCTCATCGACAAGGTCTGCAACCTGATCCAGGCCCATGCCGACCAGAACGGCCTGCCCAGGGATTTCTTCGCCCGGCTGATCTGGAAGGAAAGCCGTTTCGATCCCAACGCCGTCAGTCCGGTCGGCGCCGAAGGCATTGCCCAGTTCA
This sequence comes from Mesorhizobium calcicola, assembly GCF_042682105.1. Taxonomy (NCBI): domain Bacteria; kingdom Pseudomonadati; phylum Pseudomonadota; class Alphaproteobacteria; order Hyphomicrobiales; family Phyllobacteriaceae; genus Mesorhizobium; species Mesorhizobium calcicola. Next base: position 17,741 of record NZ_JBHUGY010000052.1, on the reverse strand, counting down.
TGCCGGGCACCGCCAAGATGCGCGGGCTGGCCAATTCCTTCGACATCAGCCAGGCGATCCCGGCCTCGGCGAAATATCTCGCCGAGATGAAAACCAGCTACGGCAATCTCGGCCTGGCGGCTGCCGCCTACAATTCCGGCGAAAGCCGGGTCTCGCGTTGGCTCGGCTCGGGCGGCTTCCTGCCGATGGAGACCGAGAGCTATGTCTTCGACATCATGGGCGAGCCGGTCGACAAGTTCACCGACCGGGCCTATGCCGGCAAGGTCGAGCCGCTCGATGCAAAGGCGGATTTTGCCGTCGCTTGCCGCAGGCTGCCGGTGATCATGTCGCAGACCGTGGCGATGGCCTCGATCAACATAAAACCATGGGGCATCCAGGTGGCCGGCAACTTCCGCCGCAGTGCCGCGATCAGCCAGTGGCTGCGGGTGAGGAGCCGGTTTCCGGTTCTGCTCAGCGGCCATGATCCGGTGGTCAGCCGGGTGCGCACCCCCATCGGCCGGCGCGGCATCTACGCGGTCAGGATCGGTGTCGACGACCGCGCCGCCGCCAACGTCATCTGTCAGAAACTGCAAAGTATCGGCGGAGCGTGTGTGGTGGTGCGCAACCGGTAGTCGACTTGGAATCGGCACAATGTCTGAAAGAGGCGTTTGAAGGTGAAAGCCAGCATCGTTCTGCTCAATGGCCGTCGCATCCAGCAAGGATTTCAGCTATAGCGACGGCCGTCATTCGCCGGGGGCCTGCCGCACGACGAGCAGCATGGGCCATAAGATGTTTGACGGATACATTATCTGCGGCACGCCGAGAACCGGAAGCACTTTGCTGTGCAAGCTTCTGGCGTCTACGAAGACGGCCGGCAATCCTCACTCATTCTATCGGCGGCAGGACGTGGCGGAGTGGGCCGAAGACTGGGGCCTGCCCGATCGTGCCACGATGAGCGAGCTCCAATTCAATGCCGCCTATCTGAATGCGGCGATCGCCGCCGGCAGGGGTGGGACAGGCATTTTCGGCCTTCGTCTGATGCGCGAAAACCTGGATGAGCTCTCGGCGATCCTCGACCAGATTTTCCCAAAACTTTCATCGGACAGAGCGCGTTTTGAAAAAGCATTCGGTCATATTCTCTACCTGCATCTGTCGCGGGAGAACAAACTTGCGCAGGCTGTCTCCCTGGTCAAAGCGGAGCAAACCGGTCTTTGGCATATCGCTCCTGACGGAACCGAGATCGAAAGGGTCGCACCCGCGAAGAAACCGCAATATGATTTCGAGCGGCTCAGACGCGAGGTCACGGAGCTAGAGGCCTATGATGGCGCCTGGAACATCTGGTTTGCAGAACAAGGCATCATTCCACTGCGGGTTGGCTATGAGCGTCTTGCCGCCAACCCGGCTGCGACATTGCTAGGCATCTTCGAGGCCCTGGGCGTTCAAGCGCCGAATGCCGACGACGTAAGGCCCGGCGTTGCACAGCTCTCCGACGAGACGAGCCTTGACTGGATGCGCCGCTATCATCTGGACGCCGCCGCCTGATGCGTCGATGGCTGCTGGCTAAGCCGTCTTCGCCACCACCGTTTCGCTGAGCCAGGTGCCGATCTTGGTGCCGAGCCGGTCGGGCGAAACCGGCTTGGGCAGATAGTCGTCCATGCCGGCTTCGATGCACTTGTCGCGATCGCCCTTCAGCGCATGCGCGGTGACGCCGATGATCGGGATGCGGGTGCCCGACGAGGTCTCCATCGCCCGGATGGCGCGGGTCGCTTCGTAGCCGTTCATCTCCGGCATCGAGACGTCCATCAGGATCAGCCTGGGGCGCAGCGCCCTGTACATCTCGACGGCCGTGCGGCCGTTGCCGGCGATGCGGTAGCTGAGGCCAAGGCCGTTGAGGATCTGGCCGAACACCAGCTGGTTCACGTCATTGTCCTCGGCAATGAGGATATCGATCGGACCGTTCGGCGAGGCCGTCGATTCCGGTGCTGCGGCGACCGGCATCGCCGGGCCGCGGATGACGGTGAAAGCGGGTGGCGCTACCGGGGGAGCCGGCACGATCGGTTCGCGCACGAACTGCGCCTTGCCGACCTGCGAGCGGGCTCTCTGGATGACCGAGATGACGGTACCGAGCAAGACCGCGGAGCGCGCCGGCTTGGTCAGGTGGGCGGCAATGCCGAAGTCGATGATCATCTTGCCGAAATCGACTTGGTCGACCGAGGTCAGCAGCACCACCGGAATGGAAGCCAGCCGGCTGTCGGACGCAATCGCCCTGGCGACGTCGGCGCCGTTCATGCCCGGCATCTGGTAGTCGAGGATGATGCAGTCGACGGCGGCACCCAGCTGGAAGGCGCGATCGAGGAAGGCCAGGCCCACGGCGCCACTTTCGGCGGCGGCGCAATCGAAGCTCCAGCTTCTCAGCTGCTCGAGCAGGATTTCGCGGTTGACCGGGTTGTCGTCGATGACCAGCACGCGCGCGCCGGTGACGTCGACCGGTACGATTTCGTCGCGCGCCGTGGCATGGTGCGCCGGCAGCGGCACCGCGAACCAGAACACGGAGCCGCGGCCGATCTCGCTCTCGACGCCGATCTTGCCCGCCATCAGGTCGACGAGGCGGGCGGCGATGGCGAGGCCGAGGCCGGTGCCTTCGTGGCGGCGGGTCGACGAGCCGTCGACCTGGGCGAATTTTTCGAACACGTTCTGCAGCTTCTCGGCCGGTATGCCGATGCCGGTGTCCTCGACGCGAACCTTGAGCTGGACAACGTCATTGACGATCTCGCCGCCGACATCGATCAGCACATGACCCTTTTCGGTGAACTTCACCGCGTTGCCGAGCAGGTTGGTGACGATTTGCCGAAACCGCCCGGCGTCGCCGACGACATAGGCCGGCAGCCGCGGGTCGACCCGCACGATCAGTTCGAGGTTCTTTTCGGCGACGCGCGCAGATACCAGCGTCGCCACATCCTCGACCGCTTCGGAGAGGCGGAAGGGGGCCGGGTCGAGAGTGAGCTGGCCGGCATTGATCTTCGAGAAATCGAGAATGTCGTTGATGATGGTGAGCAGTGCGTTGCCGGATTTGACGATGACGTCGGTGAAGGTTTTCTGGCGCGCGGTCAGGTCGGTCTTGGCCAGCAGCTCGGCCATGCCGAGCACACCGTTCATGGGCGTGCGGATTTCGTGGCTCATATTGGCTAGGAATTCCGACTTGGCGCGATCGGCGGCCTCGGCCTTGAACAGGGATTCGGCCGATTCGGCAAAGGCGCGGCGGATGGCCACTTCCATCGGCCGGAAGATCCAGAAGGCGACGATGGCAAGGGCAGCGAACAGAATACCGCTCGCCCACAGCAGCAGCCTGTCGCTGGAGGCATCGGCCAGATGGCGCTCATCGTCCATGGCGGTGCGCACGCGGACCAGCATGGGCTGGGCAAATAGGTCGTTCTGGTTGCGGATTTCGCGATAACTCCATTCATCGACCTTCTGCGCCGCCGACATCAGGTTGAAGTTGCGCACCATGTCGCGGGGCGACCAGAACAGGTCGCCGTTGACGGAAGCGGATTCGAGCTCGTTGATGGTCTTCACCGAAAGGCGCGACCTGATCGCGGCAAGCTGGGCGGTCAGCGTCTCGATCTCGCCGGTCAGGCGCTCCGTATGGCCGCGCGCCGATGTCGTGAGCGCATCACGTGTCTCCGCCCGCCAGGCGGTGCCAGTCGTCTCGGCAAAGCTGGTCGCGTTGCGCAGGTCGCGGGTGAAGACGACGAGGTTGCTGTTCAGCGCATCGATGTCACGGCGAAAGGAATTGACACGATCGAGCGCAATCACGATGGCGGCGGAAGCCAGCGCGAAGATCAGCAACCCCGAAATATAGCGAATCCGGACCGACCGGATGAAGGACGAATATTCCGGCATGCGCAACCCCAACACATACGCATCATTTTAATGGTCGGGATTACGCTTCATTTACATTAAAATTTCGTTCGCAAGGGTTGGCTCGCCTTTGCGGAATCATGCCCTTCGCCTCGCTGCAGCTCCCCAGCTTCGCGTCCGATTGCTAGATGGTAGTCGCCCCTGCCATGGCGGTGAATATCTTCACGCGTTTCGTCTTCAGACTCCCCGGTGCATACTTGCTGACCCAGCCCGCCGTTTCGTCAAGGAACAGACTTGCCTTCTCGGCCGCACTGGTAGCCGCCACACCCAGTGTATCTGCTGGCTTGCGGTCGCGGATCGCCTCGTGAACCGAGCGAAAATAATAGTGGAAGAACAGCCGGTTGAATTCGGTGAAATAGATGTCGGCAACCCGGGTCTCGCCGCGGATCAACAGCATGTTCTCGTCATTGTCGTTGGTCGAGGCGGTCGAGAAATTCGCCGACCCGGTCACCACGATCGGGTCCGCCCCAAGCGGATCGTGCAGCAGAAATTTTGAATGGATGTAGCTTACATGCTGGTTGAGCTTGAGCGCTCCGGCATTTGTCTCGCGCGTCCAACGGTACAGCGGATCCTGGATAAACGAGCCCCACGCCGAATAGACGTTCTGCCTCCAGCTGAGGGTAACGAAGGGCTTCGGGGCGGTTCCCGGCTTTGGTTTTGTCGGTGCGTCCTTCTTCTCGAGCATGAGAAAGGTCAAAGGCGAGGTCTGGTCATGCTTCACCAGGCGGCCCTTGAAGACCGCTGAGATGCCGAAAGCGAGCGTGATGCAGCCCAACGCATCCGATTCGTCGAGCGCAACCGAATACATGTCGAGCACGCCGCCACCGGCCCGCGGGCTGAAAACCGGCGTGACACCTTGCGGAATCGTTCGCCAGTCGGCCGGCGTCGGAAGCAGGGCGGCGACACTGGATCTTAGCCCATTCATCGCCGCCTTCTCCTCGGCCGGCGTACCCGTTCCGGGTTTTCCCGGATCGCCGGAAAGCAGTGTCCAATAATCCCTGAAGTGGCCGGCGACAGTCGCGTCCCGGACCCAATGGCCGACATTGGTCTGACCGTGAATGCCGCCGTCCGAAAGATTTGTCGAGCCGGTCCAAACCTGTGTCGGCGCCTTCGCGGCCCCCTTCAACAGGACAATGAACTTGTTATGTGCGATCTCATCGGTGTTCTTCTCCCGCCAGCATGCGATCGCGTCCGCCGGCAGACCGGCATCGGCAACGGTCTGCATGTTGTCGTCGCGCGGGAAGTTGGGGATCGGTTTGCCCTTCTTGTCGACACCACCGCCATTCTTCTTCGCATCGATGACGAACTTGACGTCGACGCCCCGATCAATGGCCGTCTTGAACCACTGTGCCGCGTCCGGATACCTGAATTCGTAAAACGCACCGAGCAAAGTGTCGCCCGGCTGGGCCTGCTCGATGAACTTTTGCAAAGCTTCGTCGAGATCGCGGCTGAGCCATTGCAAAGCTTCCGTGCGCTTGGGCTCGGGAAGCTTGTCCGGCCGCTTGTTGTCGAATTTTCGAGCATAGGCCTGGCTGCTGGCAACACCCCGATTGAAGAAGATGTCATGGGTGCCGGTGCTGAAGGCCTTCTCGGTTCGAATCCGGATCGGGATTGCGGGAGCAGAGCGGTCCAGGTTCTTCGGTGTGCCTTTCAGCGGGTGGAAATAATAGACGTACTCTCGGCCATCCTTGGCCGTGAAATCGTCCCAGACAAAACTTTGGACCGGTTGGTCGAAGGTCGAGACCTGCAGCGTCGGGTCAGGGTTCGGATAGATGCTCTCGAACACCTTGAACCCGTACATATAGTAGCGCTCATCCTCCTTGATGTCGTGGCGCTCGACTGCAAAACCCATCAACTCAACGATCTGAGCGGGATCGAAATCGATGCCGAAGGAAACAGTGTTCGTTCCCGATACCGCGAAGACTTGAAAGCCTCCGATCTTGTCCGATTTGAATCGCATGCCCGTCTCTCCTCATGATCGCTAGAGGCCCCAGCTGCTGCTGGCATGAAACAATGGCCGCTGCCGATGTCGGCGGCGTCGCCCAAGATAGAGATTGCCGGCAAAACAGCAGGTTGTCGTCGCTATGAAGAAAATGGAAGTCCTGGCTGCCGTCCGACGCGTCACGCACCCCTCTCTCCCGAATAAATATTCCCCCGATTTTCAAATGCGCGCAATTCAATAATACTTGTAAATTGCCGAAAACGGACGAGCGAATCGAAATGCTCTATATTAAGCTCAGTCGCCGACCGGCTCCCTCTTTGCATATCAGATGCAGAGACGGATATCATTTAGCCGTGGAACAATCAGGTGGAGTAAACGTCGGTGAAGAGGTTATAAATACGAACCTCTACCGGGTATAATCTTCGCCCGGTCCGTGCGCGGAATACCTGTTGTCACCGCGAAACTTCTGCCGACCTTGATACGGCGCCGGGCAGGACGACCGGCAAGCCGTCCAAGCCGGGATCGTCCAAAAATGGTACCCGGTACGAGATATTGGGCAGAAATCAGTTGTTGCGAATGGCTATGAATTCCGCGGCTTCCTTGAGAAGAACGGCGCGGTCGCCATAGGGATCGAGCAGCGCCTGAGCCTGTTCGACAAGCCCCTGCAACTGGCTGCGCGCCCAGGCCGCGCCATGCAATGCCACCAGCGTCGCCTTGCCGGCGGCGGCATCCTTGCCGGTTGCCTTGCCCATCTGGCTGGCATCGGCGGTCAGGTCGAGCAGGTCGTCGGCAAGCTGGAAGGCAAGGCCGATCGCCGAGCCGAACTCGGCCAGCCGCTCACGGTCCTCGGCGGGGGCGCCGGCGATCAGCGCGCCGGCCTCGCAGGCGAAGCGGATCAGCGCGCCGGTCTTCATCGCCTGCAGCCGGATGATGCCGGCTTCGTCCGGCGGCGCCTGTTCGGCCTCGAGGTCGAGTTTCTGGCCGCCGACCATGCCGCCGGGTCCGGCGGCGCGGGCCAACGCCAGCACCAGGGCTACCCGCCGCTCCGCCGGCAGCATGGTTGCCTCGTCGGCAATGATATCGAAGGCAATTGTCAGCAAGGCGTCACCGGCCAGGATGGCGGTTGCCTCGTCGAAGGCCTTGTGCACCGTCGGCTGGCCACGCCGCAGGTCGTCGTCGTCCATGGCGGGCAGGTCATCGTGGATCAGCGAATAGCAATGCACGCATTCGAGGGCGGCCGCGATGCGCAGCGCTGCCTCGCCGTCGGCGGAAAACAATCCGGCACTTTCCATGACCAGGAACGGGCGCAGGCGCTTGCCGCCGTTGAGCACGCCGTGGCGCATGGCCGCCATCAGGCGGTCGGGCCGCGCGATCTCGCCCGAAAGCGCGCGGTCGTCGAGCAGCCGCCGCAGCAGCGCCTCGACGCCGGCTGCCCGTCCAATAAGCGCCATTTCGAACGCCATTTCGTTGTCATTCGTCATGGCCGGGAGCGGTAGCCGACACTCAGACGTTGCGCAAGAAGCCAAGCGCCATTATGCCGGAGCAAGGAGAGGCATGGGTTGGGCGGCTTGGCGGAACCGATCGTCGATCATGAAATCGAAAAGCTGGACATGGCGACCAGATCGCGGGGCATGAACCGCCGCGGTCTCAAGCGCTGGGTCCGGCGCGGCATCGTCGTGGCCGCGGTGCTGGCGCTCATACCAACGGTGCTGACGTTCCTCTATCTGCCGTCCTTCGTGCATCCGGTCTCGACATTGATGCTGAAGGACCTGGCGACATTCTCCGGTTATGACCGGCGCTGGGTGTCGATCGACGACGTCGCGCCGGTGCTGGCCAATTCGGTCATCATGTCGGAGGACGGGCAGTTCTGCTTTCATCGCGGCGTCGATCTCGGTGAGCTGAGGGGCGTCGTCGACGATGCGCTGGCCGGCGAGGCGACACGCGGCGCCTCGACCATCACCATGCAGACGGTGAAGAACCTCTTTCTCTGGTCGCGGCCGCTGGGCTCGGTGCGCAAGGTCGTCGAACTGCCGCTGGCCGTCTATCTCGACGCGGTGATGTCGAAACGGCGCATCATGGAGATCTATCTCAACATCGCCGAATGGGGGCCGGGCATCTACGGCATCGAGGCCGCGGCACAGCACCATTTCGGCGTTTCAGCAAAACAGCTGTCGCGACGGCAGGCCGCACTGCTCGCCGTCTCCTTGCCAAATCCGATCGCCCGCAATCCGGCGAAGCCCGGGCCGGGCCTCAGACGGCTCGCCAACCTGATCGAGCGGCGGGCCGGCCGCTCTGGAGCCTATGTCGGCTGTCTGCAGTAGCCAGCTCAAAAAAATTCGCGGCAGCGCTGGCCAAAACGGCGCAGGGCGTGTATAGGCACCCGACTTTCTCAGATTCCGGCCCCGACATGGCCCTTTCACGAGGGCGGGCGGGGCTTTTTGACCATGTAATGGAGCATATCCATGGCCGTTCCGAAACGAAAAACCTCTCCGTCCAAGCGCGGCATGCGCCGCTCGGCCGACGCCCTCAAGGCCCCGACCTATGTCGAGGACAAGAATTCCGGCGAAATGCGCCGTCCGCACCACATCGACCTGAAGACCGGCATGTATCGCGGCCGCCAGGTGTTGACGCCCAAGGAAAGCTGAGACCAGCTTTTTCGAAGTTTTGAGTTACCGAAAGACCGGCCATTGGCCGGTCTTTTTGCGTTCGGCGCCCCATGACCGGACGGCCTGGATTGGCGCGTGTCGGCTCACCCTGTGGCAGACGCCAAATGCCGGGGGATATTCATCAGGATCGTTGCGCCGGAGGCTGACACGGTTGTTGCATCCGGTCTTCGACCGTGTTCGTGGCCTCTTACGAAAAATCTTGACGACGTGCCTGTGGCGCATTCTACAGAAGATTGCCCCCATATGGAGACGCCAGATGTTCGGTGCCGTCCCGCTTTTGATCGTGCCTTTCGTGCTCTACAATCTCGGCCTGCTCGGAATATTCGGCGGCGGTGACGACCCGTGGGCGAGCGAAGTCTTCTCATACAGCATGATGTCGGGCGGGGTCTTCTCGATGACGCTCGGCGACCTGATGGTGCTGATCGGGCTGATTTTCCTTTTCGCCGAAATGGTGAAGGCGGCGCGCACGACCGGTGCCTCGATCATGGATCATCTTTTGTCGACGCTGGTTTTCGTCGCGTTCCTGGTCGAGTTCCTGCTGGTGAAGGGTGCGGCGCATTCCATCTTCTTCACGCTGATGGTCATCGCGCTGTTCGACGTATTGGCCGGATTCGCGGTGTCGATGCGGTCGGCGAGCCGGGACATCAATCTGAATTAGAGCCGAAGCTCCGGCTCTAACTCAAAGAGATAGAGCATGATGTCGTCCGAAAACCGCTTCACACTTTTCGGCATCATGCTCTAGCCTGGATCGGCGGTGAAGCCGGCGGCCTCGATGCCGGCGATGGCGGCGGCTTCGTCATTGTCTGACGTATCGCCGGAAATGCCGACGGCACCGATGATGGCGCCGGTCTTGTCGCGGATCAGCACACCGCCGACAACCGGCAGCACACGACCGCCCGACACGTCCGAGATGCCGGCGACGAGGTGCGGGCGCTCCTTGGCGAAGGCCTCGACCCGTCGCGAGCCCATGCCGATGGCCAGCGCGCCATAGGCCTTGCCGGCCGACATTTGCGGGCGCAGGAACGAGGCGCCGTCCTGGCGCTGGAAGGCGACCAGATGTCCGCCGGCGTCGAGCACCGAGACGCCCAGCGGCTTGAGCTTGAGATCGGCGCCCTTGGCAAAGGCGGCATCGATGATCTCAACGGCTTTTTCGAGCGGCAGTGCGGTCATGGCAGTCTCCTGGTTAAAACGCGTCGATCATCGACCGTCGACGGGCACGGTAAAATCCCGATTTCGGTTGAAATTGCTTTGCGTGAAGAGGTGGAATGGAAAGCGGCGTTCGCTGACACCGGATATGGCGTTGCCATTTTGCGCATTTCCACGCCGGCAGTCGATCGTGCCGGCCGGCAGCGCTATTTTTTCTTGGCGCGGGCCGGCTTCTTGGCGGGTGCCGCCGGCGCGTTGGCAAGGTCTTCGGCTTCCTTGGCGAGGCGGAGCGCCCGCAACTTGTTGGTTTTGGCCTGGCGGGCGTCGCTCTCGGCGACATATTCGGCCATCGCCTTCTGGCGGACGGTTGCCGCCTCTTCCTGCTTCTTGAAACGCAGGTCGGCGCGTGCGCGGGCAGCATCCCTAGAGTTCTCAACCAAGAGCTTGTCCAATCCCGTGAAGCTTGATTTTCCGCCTCTTGTAGCAGAGCCGGCCCGAAAACGGGAAAATAAGTTGGGTCAAGCGGCCGGGCTGGCGGCGAGGGCCTTGCTGGCGACCACGGCCTCATAGGCGGCTTGCAGGGTCGCACGAACGGTGGCGTCCGCCGGCGTATCGAGCGGCATGCCGAGATGCTCGTGGCGCAACTCGTCCATGAACTTGTCCCACATCGGCGGTCCGCCTTTCTCCAGAAGCTCGGCGCGGATCGAGAGTTCCTCGCTGACTGGCAGCCAAACGCGGCCCCAGGCGCCGAGATGGGCCAGGATCGGCACCAGTGTGATCGCCATCTCGGTCAGGCTGTAGATCGCCTTCTGCTTGTGGCTGGGATCGTCGGCCTTGGTCAGCATGCCCAGCTCCATCAGCCGCTTCAGCCGGTCGGCGAGGATGTTGGAGGCAATGCCTTCCATCGATCCTTTGAGCAGCTCGCGAAAATGGCGCCTGCCGCCGAAGATCATGTCGCGAAGGATGATCAGGCTCCAGCGGTCGCCGAACACTTCGAGCGACAGGTTGATCGGGCATCCAGACCGGCGATCCATGCTCATGAGATTTCTCCAAAAACCAGTTGCATTATCGTATCGGTTTATTATCGTGCAACTGATTGCAAAATGCAATCAGTATTGTAAAGGCAGGAGAACGCGCCATGACGACGACCGAACGCCCCAAAATCTTATCCGAGGCCTTTGGCGATCCGGCAAACCCGCCGCTGCTGCTGATCATGGGAGCGATGGCTTCCATGCTTTGGTGGCCGGAGGCGCTGTGCCGGAACCTGGCCGATGCCGGCCTTTTCGTGATCCGCTACGACAATCGCGATACCGGCCGATCGACCAAATATCCGCCGGGCGAACCGCCTTACACATTCGACGACATGGCGGACGACGCGATGCGTGTGCTCGACGACCACGGCGTCGGCAAGGCGCATGTCGTCAGTATGTCGATGGGCGGCATGATCGCGCAGCTCGTGGCCCTCAAGCACCCGTCCCGTGTCGCATCGCTGACCGTCATCAGCAGCTCGCCCCTGGGGGTCGACACATCGCATCTGCCGCAAACGGGCGATGCCTATATCAAGCATTCGGCCGAGGGCGCGAAAGTCGATTGGTCCGATCGTGGCCAGGTGGTCGATTTCATCGTCAAGGACGCGCGGGCGATCGCCAGCACCGCACATCCATTCGACGAGGCTCGGATGCGGGCTTTTGTCGAGCAGGATTACGACCGCTCCGGCGGCTTCTTGAGCGCGACCAACCACTTCATGCTCAAGGGCGGTGACGCATGGAAGGGCCGTCTGCGCGAGATGACGGCGCCGCTGTTGGTCATTCATGGCAAGGCGGATCCGATCTTTCCGGTCGAGCATGGCGAGGCGCTGACTGAGGCTGTCGCCGGTGCGAAAATTCTTCGGATCGACGGCGGCGGCCACGAGCTGCACCCGGACGACTGGGCGGTGATATCCGCGGCAATCGTCGCCCACACCCAAGCCAATTGAGACGGCATCGACGGGTCTTGACGAGCAAGGCCCGTCGCAATAGTTAAGTGAATGCTTCAGTGTTTAATCCTGGCAAGCAGCGCGGCGCCGGCCGCCGACGCCTCCAAAACAGACGAGCAAAAAATGTCCCTGACGCTTCATTTCCATCCGCTGGCCTCCTTCTGCTGGAAGCCGCTGATCGCACTGTATGAGAACGGCATACCGTTTACGCCCGTCGTCGTCGATCTCGGCAACGCCGAGTCGCGCGCGGCCTTTCTGAAGATTTCGCCGAGCGGCAAGATGCCGGCCCTGCGCGACGATACGCGCGACCGCACGGTGCTGGAATCGACCATCGTCGTCGAATATCTGGCCGCCCACTATCCGGGGCCGATCGACCTCGTTCCCGCCGACATCGACCTGGCGCTGGCGGTCCGGCAGGCCGATCGCTTCTATGATTTCTATGTACAGGAACCGATGCAGAAGATCGTCGGCGACCGGTTGCGGCCGCAGGACAAAACCGATCCGTTCGGCGTCGAGCAGGCCCGCGCCCAGTTGCACAATTCCTACGCCATCATCGAACAGGACATGCAGACGAAGACCTGGGCTATGGGCGACGCCTTCAGCATGGCCGATTGCTCGGCGTCTCCCGCACTGTTTTATGCCAACAAGGTCGAGCCGTTCGGCGACAAGTATCCTGCCGTCAAGCGATACCGTGATCGCCTGCTGCAGCGCCCCGCTTTCACCCGCGTGATCGAGGAGGCGCGGCCCTACTTCAAGTTCTTCCCCTACAACAACGGCTGATCGCGATGCTGCACGATCCTGCCCAGCTCGACCTGATGTTCCAGGCACTTGCCGACCCGGCGCGGCGACAGATGGTCGACCGGCTGTCGCGCGGCCCCGCTTCGGTCAGCCAGCTGGCCGAGCCGCTGGCGATGTCGCTGTCGGCCGTCGTCCAGCATCTCAACCTTTTGGAGGCCAGCGGCCTCGTGCGCACGCAGAAGCTTGGCCGGGTGCGCACCTGCCAGATCGAGCCCAAGGCGTTGAGAGCCGCCGAACACTGGATCAACGAGCGGCGCCTCGCCTGGGAGCGCCGGCTGGATCGGCTCGGCGATTTTCTTGCTGGCGATGAAACCTGAGGAAGCTGAAGGAGCCTAACATGACCGAACGATCCGTCGTCCATTCCACCTTCGTCATCGAGCGCAGCTATCCTGCGTCGCCCGCAAAAGTCTATTTCGCGCTCAGCAATCCGGCGGCCAAACGGCGCTGGTTCGCCGACCCCGACAATCCGATGACCCACAGGCACGAGATGGACTTCCGCATTGGCGGCAAGGAGGTCAACGCCGGCGGGCCGAAGGATGGACCGATCCACGTCTTCAACGCCGTCTACCAGGACATCGTGCCGGATCAGCGCATCGTCTACAGCTACGAGATGCTGTTCGGCGAAACCCGCATCTCGGTGTCCTTGACGACGATCGAACTTGTTGCCGAGGGCAAGGGCACGCGGCTGGTGATGACGGAACAGGGCGCCTTCCTCGACGGCCACGACACGGCGGCCACACGCGAACATGGCACAGGGGAGCTGCTCGATGTGCTCGGCGCTTACTTGGGCAAGGATGCTTGAGCGATGTGGTGGGTGCTGCGGGTGCGGGTCGTCAGGCTTCCCAGAACTGATCGAGCCAGATGTTGAGTTTGAGGAAACCGGTGTTGCTCACCGTATAGACGCGCCTGGTGCCTTCGGCCTTGGCGTTGACCAGCCCGGCATCGAGCAGCACTTTCAAATGTTGCGAAACGGCCGGGCGGGACACGGGCAAACCCGACGCCAGCTCGTTGACGGTCTTCGGGCCGCGGCGAAGTTCTTCCAGAAGATGGCGCCGGTTGGGATCGGCAATCGCCATGAAGGCATCGGAAAACATCATGCCTTATTTGTGAGGCAAAGCCTTTCGAATCTCAACCGTCTGCTTCTGCTTTTCTTCTGGGATCAAGCCGCAATGCTTCCGGCGTCACCGACCGGTCGGCCGGCTGCGTCTTGAACGCGTCACGATCGCCGATCGGCACCGGGGCGCGGCGGCTGATGCGCAGCAGCGTATAACCCGCCAGGCAAAGATGCGCGAAGGCAGTCGCCAGGAACAGGCCTTCGGGGCGCATCCAGCCCATCAGCGCCGCGGCCAGCAGAGGTCCGATCATCGTGCCGAAGCCGTAGAGCAGAAGCAGGCCGCCCGACACCTTGACGAAATCCTCCGGGCGCGCGTGGTCGTTGGCATGCGCCACCGCGATCGAATAGAGCGTATAGGCGAAGGCGCCATAGGCGGCGGTGAAGACGATGACGAAGACGCTGGAGCGTGGCTCGAACAGGAAGATGGCAAGCGCAAACAGGGCCGCGCCGAAGGCAGCACCCGCCAGCACGAAGCGCCGGTCGGTCTTGTCCGAGAGGCGCCCGGCCGGAAGCTGCATGGCGGCACCGGCAACGACCACAAGGCTCATCATCAGGGCGATCTCGGCCGTGGGGATGCCGATGCGGGCGCCATAGACCGCGCCAAGCGTGCCCCAGGCGCCGTTGGCGATGCCGATCAACAGGCAGGCGACCGCCGACACCGGCGAATTGGCATAAAGGCCTTTGACGTCAAGCTTGACATCCTGCAGCGGCTTTGGATGCGACGCGGTCGAAACCGCCGTCGGCAGCAGCGACAGGCAGAACAGGATGCCGGTGATCATGAACAGCGATGCCGATTTCACGTCGCCGCCGGCGACGATCATCTGCCCGCCCATGATCGAGGCATAGGTGACCATCATGTAGAGGCCGAAGACGGTACCGCGGTTCTCGTTGGTGGCCTTCTCGTTCAGCCAGCTTTCGATGACCATGAAGGCTCCGGCCATGGTGAAGCCGGTGAAGGCGCGCAGCAGGATCCAGACATACTCGTCGATGATCAGCCCGGTGAGCAGCGCCACGATGGCGCCCGCCGCGGCAAAGGCGCCGAAGGCGCGCACATGCCCGGCGCGGCGCACGATGCGCGGGGCAAAGAAACAGCCGGTGACGAAGCCGCCGGCCCAGGCCGTGCCCATCAGGCCGAGCGATGCGGTCGAGAAGCCTTCCAGCTGACCGCGCAGCGGCAGCAGCAGCCCGTGCAATCCAGACGCCGCGAGCAGGAAGGCGGTGCCGCGAAGCAGCGAGAGGATCGGTCGGTAGGTTGCAAACATTTTCTGATCCGGCTCGGGTTGGCGGGGACGCTGGGTCTTCTGAAGACAGTCGCATTCGGGCTTTTCGGCGGCGAGCCTTACGCCCGCGTCTATCCGCGGCGGAACAGCGCCTCGGCGGCCGATTTGGTGCCGTCCTTGGCCTTGAGCTCGTTTTCCAGGCGGGTGATCTCGTCGCGCAGGATGCCGATCCGCTCGGTCAATTCACCGACCGAAAGCAGCGACAGATCCTGCCCGATCTCGTGCGGGCGCGCCTTCTTCTTGGGTTCGTCGTCGAAGATCGCCATCGTCGCTCCTCCCACATTGGCCATTTGCCTGATTTGGCAATCAGCATACATAGGGCAGGGGCGTCGATGCAAACAGCCGATCCGATAACGGCGAGGAAAGACGGGAAATCTCATGGCGAGCGGACAGAAAATTCCGGCACGAATGACGGCCATCGCGATCTCGGAGCCGGGCGGGCCCCGGGTGCTGAAACCCGAAACGCGCGACGTGCCGCAGCCCGGCCCCGGCGAGATCCTGATCAAGGTGCATGCCGCCGGCGTCAACCGGCCCGACATCCAGCAGCGCAAGGGCGCCTATCCGCCGCCGCCCGGCGCGTCCGACCTGCCGGGCCTCGAGGCGTCGGGCGAAGTGGCCGCCCTTGGCGATGACATATCGCGCTGGCGCATCGGCGACCGCGTCTGCGCGCTCACGCCTGGCGGCGGCTATGCCGAATATGTCAAGGTCCATGCCGGCAGCGTGCTGCCGCTGCCGGCCGGCTTTACCCATACCGAGGCCGCGGCGGTGCCGGAAAACTATTTTACCGTCTGGCACAATGTGTTCGAGCGCGGCGGCCTGAAGAGCGGCGAGACGCTGCTCGTCCATGGCGGCTCGTCCGGCATCGGCACCACGGCAATCCAGCTTGCCTCGGCATTCGGCGCCTATGTCATCACCACCGCAGGCAGCAAGGAAAAATGCGACGCCTGCCTGAAGCTCGGCGCCGACCGGGCGATCAACTATCGCGAGGAGGATTTCGTCGCCGCGGTGAAAGAGGCAACGGCTGGCAGCGGCGCCAATATCATCCTCGACATGGTCGGCGGCGACTATGTGGCGCGCAACTACGAGGCCGCCGCCGTCGAGGGCCGCATTGTCCAGATTGCCTTGCAGGCCGGCGCCGTGGCGAGCGCCGATTTCTCGAAGATCATGGTCAAGCGGCTGACCCACACGGGTTCGACGCTGAGGCCGCGCACCGTCGAGTTCAAGGCGGCGATCGCGGCGGCGCTGGAGGCGCAGGTGTGGCCGTTGCTCGGCACCCGCAAGGTCGCTCCCGTCATGGACATGATCTTCCCGCTCAGCGAGGCCTGGCGGGCGCATGAGCGGATGGAGGACGGCGAGCATATCGGCAAGATCGTCCTCGACGTCGGCTGACGGCGACATTGCCTAAGGCGCGGTCGGCGGGCTGGCCGAAAGGGCTCGCGCCGCGCCTTCGATCCCTGCCTGCAAGATGAACAAAGGCTTAATGGTGCAATGCAGCATTTGCATCATTGCTATGCAAAATCGGCCGTTCAAGTCCTGCTCGATGATGACTATTTGAGCATCACCGAAACGAACAACCCATTTGGAGGACTGCCATGAACCCGATCCGCGCTTTCCGTAACTGGCGCATGTACACCGAGACCGTGCGCGAACTGAACCGTCTCAATGCACGTCAGCTCAGCGATCTCGGCATCAACCGCGCCGACATCGAAAAGATCGCCCGCAAGGCCATCTGACGTCAGGCAACGGTCCGCTCTAGAGCGGTTCACCGTTTCACGGAAACGCCGAACCGCTCTATCTGTTTGTTTTGACGCAATTCCGGACGGAAAACCGTTTCACACTTTTCCTGGAATTGCTCTAGGAAGCGGACCGTGCCGTGGAAGCCAGAGCCGCATCAGACGGGATTTCCGTCGCGGTTCCGAGCCCGCTGGACCAAGTCCGGCGGGTTTTGTCGTTTTGGCGCCGGCAACCACCGAATGCAGCTAGACGGCAGTCGGTGGCCGACCTCAGCTTCCCCAATGTCGGTTTTCAATCCGCTACGCTCGATGGCACGAGCGCGGTCCGGTCGTTGCTTCCAAAAACGTTGCGAAATGGTAAGAGAGCGGTTATACAGACTGCGAATTTCCCATTTTGGTGGCTCTAAACCACCGCCCGCGCGGGAACGCGGGCGAACGAGAAGGATTTTTTGCAATGGCCAACACGCTGCTGATGCCCAAGGCGACCGCCGTCTGGCTGGTCGACAACACCGCGCTTTCCTTCGAGCAGATCGCGCAGTTCTGCGGGCTGCATCCGCTCGAGGTCAAGGCCATCGCCGACGGCGAATCGGCGCAAGGCATCAAGGGCATGGATCCGATCATGACCGGCCAGTTGACCCGCGACGAGATCGCGCGCGCCGAGAAGGATCCGAACCAGCGCCTGAAGCTTTCGGACCCCAAAGTGCGGGTGCCGGAATCCAAGCGCAAGGGTCCTCGCTACACGCCGCTGTCAAAGCGCCAGGACCGGCCGAATGCCATTCTCTGGCTAGTGCGTAACCATCCAGAACTCAAGGACGCGCAGATCTCGCGTCTTGTCGGCACCACCAAGTCGACGATCGAGCAGATCCGCGAGCGCAAGCACTGGAACTCGGCCAATCTGCAGCCGATGGATCCGGTGACGCTGGGCCTCGCCTCGCAGATCGACCTTGACATGGAGGTCAACCGCGCTTCACGTGGTCGCGAACAGGCGCAGCCGATTGGCGACACGCTGCTGCCGGCGGCCTTGACCGAGCGGCTGGGTGCCGGCTCCGGAGAAGCCGAAGGACGAGGACGCCGAGCTGGACGCCAACGCCGTCTTCGCCCAAGCTCTCGGCCTTGAAGTCGAAGAACACGGACCACGACGACGAGTGACCTAGCGTCAGAGACACGAACCAAAACCAGCCCGTTCTACG